>JBEKZT010000110.1:0-6715 GCA_049509595.1 Verrucomicrobiota bacterium | reverse complement strand
AGCGGATCATGGCTTGAAGTTGACTCTTCGTCTAAGACAAATGCCGCACCGTTGAATGACAATGACTGGCCGTCATTGATTTTGTAAGTCGTTTGCAACGCCCCGCCTTCCGGCGTCAAATCGTAGTCAAACACCATGTTCGAAATGCGGAACGGATTGTCCATTTTTCCAAAAGTCGCCGCCACCGTCCAATTGTCATTGCGAACCGGCGTCCACCGGCCATAGGCCGCGTCAACGTAGAGAAATTTCTTTGAGAAATCATCCTGAAATGTCGAATTGTTCGACAGCGGGTTTCCCGTTTGCGTCGCGAATCCGCTGGATGGATCACCTGACCCCACGCGAAAACCGACTTCCAAATTGTCGTTCATATCCACTGTCAATCCCAGACGCACCCGATAACGAAAACGGATGCGGTCCACAAAACCCGGGTTTTCGCCGGTCAATTCGTCATATCGTCCGCGAAAGTCGCCGTTCAATTTGTAACCCGTCACCCAGCTCGGCATCCCGATCATTTTGCTGAACGCGCTGTCGAAACTGTTGGTGAAGCCGTTGTTGAAATCCTGCGCGTCTTCGGCGCGCAATTCCTTGGCTTCGTCCGCTGAAAGAATTCCCTTCTGCTCCAGCTTGTTTATCAGCGCGTCGCCCGATGACTGCGCGTAAGTTTGGGGAGCCAGAACCATCAAAGCCGTGGCACCGGCAAACAATGCAACTTTGGTGGTATTTTGTTTTTTAGTTTTTTTCATGGTTGTTGTTTCAAGATGCGGGGACAGCCTGAAATCACTTCGTTACAACCATGCGGCGGAATTGTTACGATTCAGTGACAACTGATTTGGGAAATTTTTTCCCCCAACTTTACATCGCGCGAAACACCGTCAACCCCAGAATCAAAACGAACAGCGCAAAAGCCAGACGGATGGCGCTGCCGATTTTCACGCGCGCTTCCGTCGCCGTCGCCCAATTCAGAAAATCGCGCAGCCGCCACGGCGTCACCGTAAACCAGATTCCCATCACGATTAAAAAATAAGCCCAGATTTGAATCACCAGCACCCACGAAGTTTCGCCCAGATGCGGACGCCCCGTGTCCACCATCGTTTTCGCCAGCAGCAAAAGCAAAATGGCGAGACCGCGCACGGCCAGAAAATCCTGCACAAAAATGCACGCGGAAAACCCGATGGCGGCAAAGATAGTCATCATCGCCGGCTTATAGGCCGAGAAATCCGCAATCGGCTCGCTGTTGACAATCCACAAAAACCAGAGCGTGCCCAATCCCATGAGCAAAATTCCGACGGGCAGGTTGCGCGGAAACTTGCGCACGGCAGCGGCGAATTGCGCGGGCTTCGTCAGACCATAAATTTGCGGCACACTCACGCCGACACCGAGCAAGATGGACAAAAGCGATAGATTCATTTTCGTAAAGCTAACCATGAATGGACACAAAAGGACATGAAAAATTCAAAAGTAAATTCCGCTTGTCAAAAACTTTGCCAAGCGCAAAATGAAAACTGTGAATAGCAACGGACTGCAAATTTGTTATTCAATACTGGGTTAGCCACTAAATTATTTATGGAAATGTTGCCAGACCATGGATGCTCACCTACAGCATCTTCTTCGGGTTGCTATCAATTAGATGGGTTCACAATGATATGGAGAACCAATATAATCTTATCTATGTTATTGAAGGCGCGTGTGTTTTCGTATTGATTCTTGCAGGCAATCTAATTTACTCGTTCGACTTCATCACTTCAAAAATCCAAAAAATTTGGAAATTTGTTTTTCCGATAGTGATTCTGGATTTTATTCTCGGCGTAGTTATAGATTCCATTTATGGAAAGCACGCACACAACGCAAGCAGTGAATTAAAAAGTATTGCATTGATACTATTGGTTGCTACGTATTCTCCAACATTTTTGGCGCATTACAAAATTGGTTACGGAAAAGAGGCGGATAATGACATGCCCGTTTAGACTGCATTCGTCTATAGCTTCAGCTTTACAAATTCATAATCGCCGGATCGCCGTAAAGCGTGAATGAACCGGCACGCGTGATTTTCAAATCCATGATCTGTCCGCGATGACGTTCCGCGCCGTCGAACAAAACAATCTTGTTGCAGCGCGTGCGGCCGGACATCCGCGCCGCGTTTTTCTTGCTCGGCCCTTCTACGAGAATCTGCGTCTGCCGCCCGATGAAATTTTCATATTTGCGCGCGCCGATTTCGTTGATGGTTTCGAGCAATCGCTGATTCCGTTCCTCGCGAATTTCCTGCGGCACCTGACCGGGCATTTCGGCGGCGGGCGTGTCGCGGCGCGGCGAATATTTGAAGATGTAGGCGTTGTCGAATTCCACCTCGCGCGCGAGCGAGAGCGTTTCTTTAAAATCTTTTTCCGTCTCGCCGGGAAATCCGACGATGATGTCGGTCGTGATGCCGATGTGCGGTCTGGCGCGGCGCAATTTCTGGATGATGCCGAGAAATTTTTCGCGCGTATAGCCGCGGTGCATGAGTTTCAAAACGCGGTCGCTGCCGCTCTGGACGGGGATGTGCGCGCTCTCGCAGAGTTTCGGCAGACGCGCGTAGGCTTCAATCAAATCGTCGCCGTAACCTTTCGGATGCGGCGAGGTGAAGCGGATTCTTTCCAAACCTTCAATTTCGTGAACGGCTTCAAGGAGTTGGACGAAAGCGGATTTATTTGGTGGGGCGAGGCTGCTGACGAGCCGGCTCGCGGGGACGCTCGCCCCACCAAACAACTCGTCCTGCGAAAATCGCTTCCCAAAACTCGTTACAATCTGGCCGAGCAACGTGATTTCCTTCACGCCGCGCGAAACTAGTTCGCAGCATTCATTCACAATGTCGGGAATAGTGCGGCTGCGTTCTTCGCCGCGCGTGTAAGGCACGATGCAAAAGGTGCAATACTGATTGCAGCCTTGCATGATGCTGACGAAGGCGCTGACAGATTTTTGTGAATTGCCGTTGAGCAAATGTTCACGAATCGTGGCTTCACTCCCCTGCTCTCCCGCGACGTCCACAATTTTTTCGCGCGCGCCGGAAATAATTTTGTCCAAATAATCGGCGGCACGATGAAATTTTTGCGTGCCCAGAACCAAATCCACGTCGGGCAGTTTATCAATCAATTCCTGTCCGCGACTTTGCGCCATGCAGCCCATGAAACCGAGCACAACATTTGGACGATGTTTCCGCACGTCAGCGGCGAGGTTTTGCATTTTGCCGATGGCCTTTTGCTCCGCGAAATCGCGCACGCTGCACGTATTGAGCAGAATCACGTCCGCCATTTTTTCTGACGACGCGAGCGAATAGCCTTTGGTGACGAGTTGCGCGGCGACGGACTCGCTGTCGCGCTCGTTCATCTGGCAACCGTAAGTTTTTATAAAAACGCTCGGCATTTTCTCAGAAAAACAGGATAAGCTGCGGGGAAGGATTTGAAAAGCGGAATTGATTTTGCAGCCACGCAATCACTTGCGGCAATTTTCCGGCATTGTATGCTTTTCGCAGGTCATGAATTCCGAGCCGCTGAAAATCCTGCTGATTGCAAACGATGAGAAATTTGCGCGCGCTATTCCCGGCCTGCTCCGTCAGGCGAATGGCGCAATTGAAATTGCCGCCGCGTCGTCACTTGACGCCGGGTTCGCGCAACTGGCCGAAAATTCCTTTCAATCCGTTTTGTTTGAACTTCTGGTCGCAGACAAAATGGCGCTGGCCAGTGTTTCGCAACTGGTGGCCAAAGCTCCACGAACGGCCGTTGTTGTTTTTGGTCCGGCGGACGACGAAAATTTCGCCGAAGAAATTGTTCGCGCGGGTGCACAGGATTATCTCGTCACAAATCAGTCGGATGCACGCACGCTTTTTCACACGATTCATTGCGCCATTGAGCGCCAGCGCGAGCACGTCAAATTAATTGAAGCGCGGGAAAATTATCGCAGCATTTTCGATCACCTCGTTGAGGGCATTTTTCGCACAACACCGGACGGCCATTATTTGCTGGTCAACACCGCGCTGGCGCAGATTTACGGCTACGATTCGCCGGAGGATTTGATGCGAAACATCACGGATATCGCCCACCGGCTCTACGTGGAGTCGAGCCGCCGTGATGAATTCGTCCGGTTGATGCAGGAACACGACACGCTTTCGAGCTTCGAGTCGCCTATTTATCGCAAAGACGGCTCTATCATTTGGATTTCGGAAAATTGCCGTGCCGTGCGCGACATGCAAGGCAAACTGCTTTATTATGAAGGCACGGTGGTAAACATCACGCGGCGGCGGCAGGCGGAACAGGCCTTGCGGAATTCAGAATCACTTTACCATTCATTGGTCGAATCCATGCCGCAAAATGTTTTTCGCAAAGACCTGCAAGGACGTTTTACGTTTGCCAATCAACAATACTGCAATCATTACCACTGCAAGCTCGAAGACATTCTTGGCAAAACCGACTTTGATTTTTTCCCGAAGGAACTCGCCGAAAAATACGAACGCGACGACAAACGCGTCATGGAAACCGGCAAGAGTTATGAAATTACCGAGGTGCATCAGCCTTTGGGACAGGAAACAGCTTTTGTCCAAGTCGTCAAAACACCGCTTTATGGCGCGGATGGAAAAATCATCGGTCTGCAGGGTATCTTCTGGGACATCACGGAAAAAATGCGCGCGGAAGAACAAATTCGCAAAACCACCGCTGAACTGGCGCGCAGCCGAGAAGAATTACGCGCGAAAAATGCCGTGATGGAAGATAATTTACGCATGGCGCGCGAAGTCCAACTTGCGATGCTCCTGCAACAATACCCAACGTTTCCACATAATGCGCCGCCGGAACAGAGCGCGTTTCAATTCGCTCATCGTTATCTCCCGGCGGAAACCATTGGCGGCGATTTTTTCAGCGTTTCGGCACTTTCAGACGCCGAAGTTGGCGTGTTTATTTGCGATGTGACCGGACACGGCGTTCGCTCCAGCCTCGTCACCGCGATGATTCGCGCGCTTGTCGAGGAACTCAAACCGCTCGCGCACGATCCCGGAATGTTTTTGCGCAAGCTCAATTCCGATTTGTTCACGATTCTTAAAAACACCGGCTCACCGATGCTCACCACCGCGTTTTACCTCGTGGCCAACTCGGAAACACGCGTCATGCGCTTCGCCAACGGCGGTCATCCAAAACCGCTGCTCGTGCGCCGCTCCGAAAACCAAGTTGAATTGCTTCGCAATGCCTCCGGCAAAAGCCAGCCTGCGCTCGGACTGTTTGATGATCCACCGTATCAAACGACGGAAATCAAGCTCGCGCCCAATGACCTTGTAATGCTGTTTACCGACGGACTTTATGAAGTGCAAGGACCGAACGAAGAATTATATTCGCAGGAACGGCTGGTTGTGGATGTCGGCATTCGCCTGCAAAAACCAGCCGCGCAATTGTTTGACGAACTACTCGATGCGATCCGCAACTTTTCCATTGACCACGAATTTTCCGACGATGTTTGCATGGTCGGAATGGAATTTACACCGCCACCGCGCAAGAAATCATAGAGCACTTTAATTTTGAACGAATTTTATTACTCGTGATTTCTCGGAGCGCTTGCGCTGGTTCTCGTCAAGAATTTTTTTCCGCAAGCGCAAATTTTTTGGCGTCGCCTCGACATATTCGTCTACGTCAATGTATTCCAGCGCGCGTTCCAGACTTAATTTCAACGGCGAGTTGAGTTGAATTCCCTTGCCGTCGCCTTGCGAACGCATATTCGTGAGGCGTTTTTCCTTCACGGGATTTACCGGAATGTCATTCTCCCGCGCGTTCTCGCCGACAATCATGCCGACATAAACATTGTCGCCGGGCTCGATCATCAAGCGACCGCGTTCCTGTACCATGTTCAGCGCGTAACTCGTCGCCTCGCCGGAATCCATCGAGACAAGTGAACCGTTTTTGCGCGCGGCGATTTCGCCACGGTCTTCACCGTATTCGTGGAACAAATGACTCATCACGCCCATGCCTTTTGTCGAGTTGACCAAATCCGTTTCAAAACCAATCAGCCCGCGCATCGGCACGAGCGCCTCAATGGAAACCTGGTTGCCGACGTGGTTCATGTTCGTGATCTGCGCCTTGCGGCCGGAAAGATTTTCCATGATCGTGCCAAGGTTTTCGCTTGGAACTTCTACGAACAATTTTTCAATCGGCTCCAGCGCGTTGCCGGTTTTTGGATCTTTTTTCCAAAGCACTTCGGGTCGCGAAACCAAAACTTCGTAGCCTTCGCGGCGCATTTGCTCGACTAGAATCGCGATTTGCATTTCGCCGCGACCACTGACGGCAAAAATCTTCGGGTCGTTCGTCTGCGCGATTCGCAGCGCGACGTTGGTGCGAATTTCTTTCACAAGTCGATCCCAAATGTGTCGCGCGGTGACGAGTTTTCCGTCCTGCCCAGCAAGCGGACTGTCGTTAACTGCGAATTCCATCTGGATCGTCGGCGGATCAATCGGAATATACGGCAACGCTGAGCGCGCTTCGGAATCGCAAATCGTTTCGCCGATGAAAACGTCCTCGAAACCAGTAAGACCGACAATGTCGCCTGCGTGCGCTTCCTGAACTTCGATGCGTTTCATGCCCTCGAAATGATAAATCGCGGTGATTTTTCCTTTTGAAATTTTTCCGTGACCATGACGACAAATCGCGGCGTCACCGAGCTTCACTTTGCCCTCGTAAATTTTTCCGAACGCGATACGGCCGAGATA
>JBEKZT010000011.1:0-18597 GCA_049509595.1 Verrucomicrobiota bacterium | reverse complement strand
CGTAGGTGTCTGGACCGTGTCTCAGTTCCAGTGTGGCTGGTCGTCCTCTCAGACCAGCTACCCGTCTTAGCCTTGGTGAGCCGTTACCTCACCAACTAGCTGATAGGCCGCGGGCTCATCGTGAAGCGTCAGGCCTTGCGGTCCCCAACTTTGAAAATCAAATGATGCCATCCGATTTTCACATCCGGTATTAGCTCGCCTTTCAGCGAGTTATCCCAAACTTCACGGCAGATTGCCCACGTGTTACGCACCCTTGCGCCACTCCGACATCCAGATATTGCTACCTGAATGTCAGCGTTCGACTTGCATGTCTTATCCACGCCGCCAGCGTTCGTTCTGAGCCAGAATCAAACTCTCCGTATAAAACGTTAGTTGATTCCTGCCTGATCGTAAAATCAGGCAGCTTTACTTACTTATATGGTTAAAACCTTCGTGATCAGCCGACTAACCGGCCAATCTTGAAGGGGCTCTTTACTA
Organism: Verrucomicrobiota bacterium; assembly: GCA_049509595.1. Classification (GTDB taxonomy): domain Bacteria; phylum Verrucomicrobiota; class Verrucomicrobiia; order Limisphaerales; family UBA11358; genus UBA11358. The sequence continues at coordinate 18,120 of JBEKZT010000011.1, read as the reverse complement.
ATCGCACAAATCAATTTTCAAAGAACAACAGGTGTCTAAACACCAAAAATCTCATCCAAAACCCGACCCAATTCATTTCCCGTTTAGGGGATAAAAAACCCCAACTGCCGAATCACAATTTTCGCTCGGCAATCAGATTCTAGTTTTGAGGGCGCGTGACTTTCAAATCCGCACCGCTTGTCAACGGACATTTCTGTCCAGCCGTCCGCCCAATTTAATCAGGCGAAGGACGCACAATCTATCAAACAATCTATTCCACGCAAGAGATTTTTCAAATTTTTTTAGGCAGGCAAAAATGCAAAAATGCCAATAAAATCATCTATTCCAGTCCGCGCTCCGTCAATTCATCCTCGTTCAACCCCAAATAATGACCGATCTCATGCAAAAAAGTCATCCGCGCCTCTTCACGAAAAATTTTGTCGTTCGTCTCCGCCAAATCCCAAATGTTTTCCAGAAACAAAATTATCTGTGGCGGCAGCGGAACACTTTCCTCATCGGTAAATTCCGGACCTGTGAACAAACCCAGCGTGTCTACTTCAATCCCTTCTGCTTGAAAATCCGCGTTGGGCTGCCGCTCAAACGTCACCGGCAATTTCACCGCCCGCTCGCGCAACGGCTTGGGCAGCGCTAACAAAGTTTTCTCGACCTCCACCGAAGCCACCGCACACAATTTTTCCCAATCCAAATTCACGACGCCGCAACTTGCGCCGCCAAATCCTGTTTGCGTTGACGAAGGCTGTTGAAAAATTCATAGCCCTCGCGGCAACGGCGCACCAAAATATCCTTGTCTTCGAGCATCGTCTTGATGATGCGCATGATCGGTTTCGGACGTAGATAATAAGTGCGATAGAAACGATCCACTTCCTCGAAAATTTTGTCTTTGTCCAAACCGGGATATTCAAGCGTGCTTTGTTGCAGGCCGTCGTTCTCGACCAAATCCGTTTTGTCCTTCTTCACGAACCAGCCGTTTTGCTTGGCCATTTCGTAAAGCTCCGTGCCCGGATACGGCGCGGCGAGCGAAACTTGCAACGAGAACACGTCGAGTTCTTTCGCAAAATTAATTGTGTTCTCAATTGATTTCTGCGTCTCGACCGGCAAACCAAGAATGAACGTGCCGTGAATCACGACACCGGCTTGATGACAATTTTTTGTGAAGCGGCGCATTTCGTCCATCGTCACGCCCTTTTTTATGCGCGTGAGAATGTCGTCGTTGCCGCTTTCGTAGCCGACGAGGAACAGGCGGAGGCCGTTGTCTTTGAAAGATTTTATCGTGTCGTAATCGAGGTTGGCGCGACTGTTGCAGCTCCAATGAACACCGAGCGGCTCGAGCTTTTTGGCAATTTCGCGGGCGCGCGGGAGATTCGCGGTGAACGTGTCGTCGTCGAAGAAAAATTCGCGCACCTGCGGAAAAATTTTCTTCATGTAGGCCATTTCGTCCGCGACATTTTGCGGCGAGCGGACGCGATACTTGTGCCCGCCGATGGTCTGCGGCCAGAGGCAGAACGTGCATTGTGCCGGGCAGCCGCGTCCGGTATACATCGAAATATACGGATGTAGCAGATAGCCGATGAAATATTTTTCAATCTGCAAATCACGTTTGTAGACATCCGCCACCCACGGAAGCGTGTCCATGTCCTGAATCATTTCGCGTTCGGGATTATGTTTAATTTTCTCGTCTTTGTCTTTGTAAGACAAACCAGCGATGGTCGAAAGCTCGCGGTCTTCGGCGACTTCCTTGCAGGTGAAATCAAATTCCTTGCGTCCGACCCAGTCTATCGCCTGCGACGCCTTCAGCGTTTCCGTCGGCAACACCATCGTGTGCGCGCCGACGAATCCGATTTTCGTGTCCGGCTTCTGCGCCTTGATCGCTTCGGCCACCTTGCAATCGTTTTTCAGCGACGGCGTGGAGGTGTTGATGATGACGTGATTGAAATCCTTCGCGATGGCGAGGCATTTTTTAAGATCAATGTCGTGCGGCGGGCAGTCTAAAAGTTTGGAATCCGGCACCAGCGCGGCGGGTTGGGCGAGCCACGTCGGATACCAAAAGCTGGTGACTTCGCGCCGCGCCTGATAACGCGCGCCCGCGCCGCCGTCAAAACCGTCGAAGCTCGGCGGTGAAAGGTAAAGTGTTTTGCTCATTTCAATTCTAAAATTTTTCTACGCCGAAAATTATTCAGACTTTTTCGCGTCTTTGATCTTCGCCAGCAACTCATCACGTTCCGACGTGTCGCTCGTGCCACAGGAACTGCCGACGTGCGCCTCGTGATGAACTTCGTTCGCGAACGCGCCGCGCGCGCCGGCAGCGGGTGAATTGATCGCGGCCTTCGCCTCGGCCAGATGGCCTTTGCCGATGGTCACGCCGTTGAACGCAATCTTCGCGAGTTCCGGCGAGGAGGGATACGGTTTCGGTTTCGCGCCGAAGTTGTATTTGATATTTTTCCAGTTGTCGCCGGATTGATAATTTGTGCCGAGCGCGCCACTTGGATCGTAGCCGCAATGCACCATGCAATGTTCGCAGCGCGGGTCGCGCGCGACGCCGTTGACGACGCCGTATTTTTCCCACTGCACTTTCGTGAGCATTTCCTGATAGCCGCCGTAATGGCCGTCGGTCATCAGATAGCACGGCGCCTTCCAGCCTTTGACGTTGAAAGTCGGAATCGCCCACGCGGTGCAGGTCAGTTCGCGCTTGCCGGCGAGAAATTCCTGATAAACCGGCGTGCCGAAAATCGTGAACGCCTTGCCCCATTCCTGAATCTTCGCAAATTTCTGCCGCGTCATGTCACGCGTGAGGAAAAATTGTTTTGGATCTTTGCCGAGGCGCGAGACCATGTCTTTTTTCGCAGCGTCGTAATCGTAGCCGGGCGAAATCGTGTGGCCGTCCACTTCGAGCGAACTCAAATACTTGAACATGTCCTCGATTTCCTGCACGTCGGTCTCGCGATAAACCGTCGTGTTCGTCGCGACTTGATAGCCGATGATTTTCGCCATCTTGATCGCCTCGACGCATTCCTTGAAAACGCCTTCGCGCTCGACGATCAAATCGTGCGTGAATTCCAAACCGTCCACGTGGACGTTCCAATACATCCATTTCGTCGGACGAATGACAACTTTCTTGCGCGCGGCTTCGTCGGATTTACGAATCACTTCGGCTTCTTTTTCAGAAATTAATTTTCCGTCGAGTAATTTTTTCAGCTTCGGTTCAATATCCGGCGAATAAACTGCCGCAAGATAATCGCGCATCTTTTTCCGCATGAACATTCCATTCGTGCAAATGTAAAGCACGCGGCCCTGTTCGAGCAGACCGTTGATCAATTCCTCGATCTTCGGATAAATCAGTGGTTCGCCGCCGCAGATGGAAACCATCGGCGCATCACATTCCATCGCCGCTTGCAGACATTGCTCCAAAGGCACCATGTCCTTGAGCGACGTGGAGTATTCGCGGATGCGCCCGCAGCCGGTGCAAGTGAGGTTGCAAGTGTGCAGCGGTTCGAGCTGCAAGACCATGGCGAACTTCGGCGTCTTGCGGAGCTTGTGCTTGATGATGTGACTGGCAATTTTTTTTGTAAGTGCAAAGGGGAATCGCATGGATTATTATTATTTGTTCAACGCAAATTCTTTGGAGGTTTCTGGAAATGAAACCGGAGTGTTGGTCATGCAGGGCGCGTCATTCTTCAGCAATCCGGGCAGGAAGAAACTTGCGGGTGAAACGGATCCGCCCGTGTTGATGCCGCTACATCCGGCACTGGACAACGCTAGCGCCGCGAGAAACGCGAATGATATGAAATTCCAATGTAATTTCACTTTGGCTAGTATAAATTAGTCCGACACAATGGCAACTTTTAATTCCAAAACTCGCCGCGCGATAAAATGCGGGCTTGTCGCCGCCGGTTTTATTTTCGCCGCCAGAATTGTTTTTGCGGATGAGGCGCAAAATAAAATTTTTGCCGCACGCGCCGAGGCGGAATTCCTCCGCACGCAAGAACAATTTCAGTCGGACACGAATGATTCCGCTGCCGCGTGGCAATTGGCACGTGCATGTTTTGACTTTGCGGATTTTGCCAAGACTAAGGCCGAACGTGCCGCGCTTGCCCAGCAAGGTATTGCCGCGTGCCAACAATTGCTCGCGCGCGATTTCAATTCCGCGCCGGCGCATTATTATCTTGGCATGAATTTCGGCCAGCTCGCGCGCACGGAAACGTTCGGCGCACTTAGGCTGGTCAAGGAAATGGAGCATGAATTTAAGATAGCGACAGAACTGGACGAACATTTTGATTATGCCGGGCCGGAACGCAATCTTGGCTTATTGTATCGCGACGCGCCCAGCTGGCCGACGAGCATCGGCGGCCACCGAAAAGCCCGTGAGTGGCTCGAACGTGCCGCCGCCGTCGCGCCTGATTATCCTGAAAACTGTTTGAACCTGCTCGAATCGTTTCTCAATTGGAACGACCGCATAGGTGCACAACATGAAATGAAAGCGCTTGATGAACTTTGGCCGCAGGCACAAAAAAAATTCTTCGGGGAATCATGGGAACAAAGCTGGGCGGACTGGAAAGAGCGACGCGATGTGGCGCGAGAACATTTGAAAGAAATGTTCAAACCGTTGCAAGCGCCGCATAATAACCATTAAGGCCGTTCAAATTTTTCTGTGGCAGCAGAGCCGTCATCAGGATACAATTCGAAAACTGAGATTGGAACGATTTAAACAAACATGGCGAAAAGACTGATTGTAACTTTGAACGATGCGGGGTTGTTCTTGCAGGAGTGGCTTGCCAATCCGCAGCGTATGGGATCAGTCATACCCAGTTCTAGAAAACTCGCGGCGGCCATGGCTCGCTGGCTGCCGTCCGACCCGGAAAGTTTTGTCCTCGAACTCGGCCCGGGCACAGGCGCAGTAACGGAAGCATTGCTCGAACGCGGTTTGGACGAGGAAAAGCTTGTCGCCATCGAACGCAATCCGAAAATGGCGCGGCTGCTGCGCGAAAAATTTCCGCGCGCGCAAATCATCACCGGTGATGCATGGAAATTGGATGAATTGTTGCGCGAACGCCGCAAGCCGGTCGAAAGCGTCGGCGCGGTGATTTCCAGTCTGCCGTTACTGAATTTTCCGCCGGAAGAAGCCGAGAAGCTGTCCCAAAAAATCCGCGCTGTTCTGCAGCCTGAAGGCAAATGGGTGCAATATAGTTATCAAATCGGTCGGCGGCGCCCGCGCGGTTCGTCGAACTTTGAGTTACTGGCCTCAAAAATCATCTGGCTGAATCTTCCGCCTGCGCGCGTGAGCGTTTTTCAGAAATAATTTTCGACTTCGGAAGCAAAAAACAGAGCGCCGACGCTACAAGCAACCCGGATCCCAAAACGCTGAATGGAATTGTAATGCCATGTGTCCGTGTTTTTAATTCACCGACAATGGTCGGGCCAAGATAACCGCCGACGTTGCCGAGCGCGTTCACCAAACCGATAACCGCACCGACTGAGGCACGAGGCATTGTTTCTATCATAATGGAAAAGAACGGAGACAAGCCTGCAAACGGTCCAGGAACCGCCAGACATAGAAATGCGTAAGAAAGCCAGAAGGAATGGTCCTTGAGTAGGATACTCACGATGAGTGACACGCCGCTCATGGCATAAACAAAAGCCGCATGACCGCGACGTTCGCAGGCTTTGTCAGAGTGCCGCGAGATAAGTACCATCACTACAGCGGTGACAGCGTAGGGAACCGCAAAGAGCATACCCGTTTGCAAACCCGTGAAATTATGACTCCTGTCTTTGAGTCCTTCCGTCAGGAACGTGTTGCAACCATACGACGCGCAGTTGTAGAGAAAACAAATAGCCAGCATGACGAAAACTGTCGGTTGCAAAAAAGTCCACCAGACCGGCTTTTTTTTCACCGGATCGAGTTCGGCAGCCTCGCGCTTTAACGTTGTTTCGAGAAAATCTTTTTCCCCGCGCGAAATCCATTTCGCGTCACGCGGATGGTCGCCGATAAAATAAAGCCAGATCGGCAGCCAAATAAATGGTAGTGCGCCTTCGACAATCAGCATGGTTTGCCAGCCCCAGCCACCCAGCAGCCAGCCGGAGATCGGTGCAGATGCGGCGACTGCCAGCGGCTGGCAAAGATTCCAATAGGCGTTCGCGCGGGCACGTTCCGAACGCGGAAACCAATTCGCCAGCAACACCAGCATTGTCGGATAGACACCACTTTCCGCCACGCCGAGCAGAAAGCGCATCACGAAAAATTGGCGGTGAGTCGTAGCCAGACCACACCCGACCGCACAGACGCCCCAAAACACAAGAAAGATGGAAATTAATTTTTTGGGACTCCAACAGCTTGCAAGATAACCACCGGGAATCTGCAAGAGAACGTAGCCCAAAAAGAAAATGCCAGCGGCCTGACCTTTTAGGCGGTCGTCCATCAGCAGATCCTTCATCAGGGAAGAAATTTTGGGGTCGAGCGCCAGCGCAACATTTGTGCGATCCACGTATGAAATCGTGTACATGATCAGGGCGACGGGAATGATGCGCAGCCAGCGTTGTTTTTTCATGAGTCCAGGCTCGCGCGCTTTTCAGCAAAAGCGCACGGGGCAATTTCCCGCAAGACCTGACAATTTAGAATTATTCTAAGTATTGACACAATTGGAGAATGGAACTTAGATTAGTGATGTCATGAGCACGGTCGAGAAAAAACTACCTGGTGACTTAAGTGAGCGTTTGACCACGAGCGGCTTTCGCTTCACGCCACAACGGCAACACGTCTATGATGTGATCCTGCACAAGCGCGACCATCCAACGGCGGAGGAAGTTTTCATGCGCACAAAGAAGACCATGCCGGAAATTTCCCACGCAACAGTCTATAACACTCTTGATGCGCTCGTGAAGTGCGGTCTCGTTCGCCAAGTTCAACTCGAACGCGGCGCGACGCGCTTCTGCCCGAACATGGAAGAGCATTGCCATTACTATTGCGACAAATGCGGCGAAGTCTTTGACGTGCCGTTGCAAAAAGATTCCACCGCCATGCCGAGGCCAAAGGGTTTCAAAGTGGATCATTACGACATCGCCGTTCACGGACTTTGCGCCGAGTGCGCGAAGAAAAAATAAGTTACGAATTTATGCCGACAGCCACCGACACAATCGAAGATTTGGTCAAGACGGAATACAAATACGGTTTCTACACCGACATGGAAACCGATTCCGCGCCGCCGGGTTTGAACGAAGACATCATCCGCCTGATTTCGCGCAAGAAAAACGAGCCGACTTGGCTGACCGACTGGCGGCTGAAGGCTTATCGCCATTGGCTGACGTTGGAAGAGCCGACGTGGCCGAAAGTTCATCACGAAAAAATTGATTATCAGGACATCACTTATTATTCCGCGCCGAAGCAAAAAGGCGACGGCCCGAAAAGCCTCGATGAGGTCGACCCAAAACTTTTGGAAACTTACGAAAAACTCGGCATTCCGTTGCGCGAACGCGAGCGGCTCGCGGGCGTGGCCGTGGACGCGGTGTTTGATTCGGTGAGCGTCGGCACAACATTCAAAAAACAACTCGGCGAAAAAGGAATTATTTTCTGCTCGTTCAGCGAAGCCGTGCAGGAACATCCCGATCTTGTCCGCAAATATCTCGGCCTGGTTGTGCCATACACGGACAACTTTTTTGCCGCGCTGAATTCTGCCGTTTTCACCGACGGTTCGTTTTGCTACATCCCGAAAGGCGTGCGTTGCCCGATGGAGCTTTCGACGTATTTTCGCATCAACGCCGCGAAGTCCGGCCAGTTCGAGCGCACGCTCATCGTCGCCGACGAAGGCGCGTCGGTGAGTTATCTCGAAGGCTGCACCGCACCGATGCGCGACGAAAATCAATTGCACGCGGCAGTCGTCGAACTCATCGCGCTCGATGATGCACAAATCAAATACTCGACCGTGCAAAATTGGTATCCGGGTGATGAGAACGGCAAAGGCGGCATTTACAATTTCGTGACCAAGCGTGGCTTGTGCAAAGGTAAAAATTCGAAAATTTCCTGGACGCAAGTCGAGACCGGATCGGCCATTACCTGGAAATATCCAAGCTGCGTTTTGCTCGGCGACAATTCCATCGGCGAATTTTATTCCGTCGCCGTGACGAACAATTATCAACAGGCCGACACCGGCACGAAGATGACACACATCGGCAAGAACACGCGCAGCACGATCGTCTCGAAGGGCATTTCCGCCGGTCACGGACAGAACAGTTATCGCGGCCTCGTGAAAATCCAGAAGACCGCGACGAACGCGCGGAATTTTTCGCAATGCGACTCGATGCTCATCGGCAACAAATGCGGCGCGCACACGTTTCCCTACATCGAAGTGAAGAACACGTCGGCTAGCGTCGAGCACGAAGCCTCGACCTCCAAGATCGGCGAAGACCAGATTTTTTACTGCAACCAGCGCGGCCTCGCGACGCAGGACGCCGTGAACATGATCGTGAACGGCTTCTGCAAGGAAGTGTTCAAGGAATTACCGATGGAATTCGCTGTCGAAGCGCAGAAACTTCTGGGCGTGAGTTTGGAAGGCAGCGTCGGTTGATAAAAGCCACAGATACACACAGATTGACACAGATGAGAATTTCTTTGCGGAAATCTGTGTTTCATCTGTGAGAATCTGTGGCTGAAAAATTTAGAACATGAGCAAAACGATATTAGAAATCAAAAACCTCTCGGCGGGCGTCGAGGGCAAACAAATCCTCAAGGGCGTCAGCCTCACCATCGGCGCGGGCGAAGTCCACGCCGTCATGGGACCGAACGGCAGCGGCAAAAGCACGCTCGCCGCAGTGCTAGCCGGCCGCGACGGTTACGACGTGACCGGCGGCGAGGTGATCTATAACGGCAAGGATTTGCTGGAGCTCGATCCCGAGGAGCGCGCGCGCGAAGGCGTTTTTCTCGCGTTCCAGTATCCCGTGGAAATTCCTGGCGTGAACAGCACTTATTTTTTGAAGGCCGCGCTGAACGAGATCCGCAAATCGAAAGGCGAGCCGGAACTCGACGCGATTGATTTTCTGGAACTCGTCAAAGACAAAATCAAATTGCTCGAACTCAACGAGGATTTGCTCAAGCGCTCGGTCAACGAAGGTTTTTCCGGCGGCGAAAAAAAACGCAATGAAATTTTCCAGATGGCCGTGCTTGAACCGAAGCTAGCTATTCTCGACGAAACGGATTCCGGCCTCGACATTGACGCATTGCGAATCGTGGCCGGCGGCGTCAACAAATTGAAGCGACCCGACAGTGCGCAACTTGTCATTACGCATTACCAACGGCTGCTGAATTTCATTGTGCCGGATTTCGTTCATGTTCTTGCGGATGGCCACATCGTGAAATCCGGCGGCAAGGAACTCGCGCTGGAACTTGAAGCGAAGGGCTACGACTGGATTCTCAAAGGCGAAGCAGTTACAGTTTGAACATGAATTTGACCGAAGACCAAAGGCAGCGTGTCACAGCGTGGATTCTCGAAGGCGCAAAACTTTCGGAAATTCAAAACCGGATGTTGTCGGAATTCAAATTAAAATTCACTTACATGGAAGTGCGGCTGCTCGTGGATGATTTGAAATTGACGCCGAAAGACCCTGAGCCGCCGAAAGTCGTCGCACCACCTGTTCCACCACCCGCCGCATCGCCGACCAAACTCACGGTTGAAAAAAATCCCGCGCCGGAAGCAACGCTACCGGAATCCGGCGGCAATGTTTCTGTGAGCGTTGATCAACTGGCCAAGCCCGGCGCGATTGTCAGCGGCAACGTCACGTTCAGCGACAGACAAACTGCCGATTGGTATTTGGATCAAACGGGACGACTAGGAGTTGTTCCAAAACAAGCAGGTTACAAGCCGTCCGCCGCCGATGTTCAGCAATTTCAGATCGCGCTTGAACGTGAAGTTGCGAAACTCGGTTACTAGCACCAATCCTTGCCGCGCGCGTAAACGCTTGGCACATTGATGCGTGATGCGCGAAAGATTCCGTGACTGGATTGAAACCCTCGAAACCTTCGTCCTCGAAGTCATTTTTGAGGAACGCCGCGATTTTAAAGCGAGTCTGACACGCGGATTTTTATTTGGCGGTTCAAAAATTTTTCAAGTCGCAGTCAAAGCGCGTCGCTGGCTTTACAACGCCCGCATCCTTCGCGACAAAACTCTCGGCGTTCAAGTTATTGCGATTGGAAATTTAACCGTTGGCGGCACGGGCAAGACGCCGGTCGTGGAAAAATTCGCGCGCGAACTCCGTGACGCCGGCCGCACCGTCGCAATTCTTTCGCGCGGTTATCGTTCCAAGCCGCCGCCGTTTCATGTTTGGCTTACCAATAAAATTTTTCTACGGGAAGACCAAACGCCACCGCGCGTCGTGTCCGACGGCAAATCCCTTCTGCTCGATTCTGAAATGGCTGGCGATGAACCTTATATGCTTGCGTCGAATCTCAAGGACGTCGTCGTGCTCGTGGACAAAGACCGCGTGAAGAGCGGGCGTTACGCGATTGAAAAATTCGGCTGCGATACGTTGCTGCTCGACGATGGTTTTCAATACTGGAAATTGCGTGGTCGCCGGCACGATGTTGTTTTGATTGACCGCCAGCAGCCGTTCGGCAACGAGCATCTGCTCCCGCGCGGCACCTTGCGCGAGCCGCCGTCACACCTTGCGCGAGCCCACACCATTTTCATCACTAAGAGCGATGGCAATACTTCCGCACTGCGCGGGCGGATTTTAAAATTGAATTCCGGTGCTGCCATCATCGAATGCGTCCACCATCCGCTTTATCTCGAAGACGTATTTACTGCCGAACGAAAAAATCTGGATTTTATTCGCGGTAAAAAAATTGCGTCGTTGAGCGGCATCGCGCAGCCAGAAAGTTTTGAGCAAGGTCTGGTGAAACTTGGCGGCGACCTTGTTTATTCCAAGCGTTTCGCCGATCATCACCGATTCTCGCAACAGGAAGTTTTGAACGTCATCAACCGCAGCAAAAAACGACAGGCCGAAACGATTATCACCACGCAAAAGGACGCCGTGCGTTTTCCGAAAATTGACCGGCGCGACTTGCCGATTTATTTCATGCGCGTAGAAATCCAAATCGTCAGCGGTGCGAACGACTTTCAGGATTGCGTCCGCAAAATCTGTTTTCGCTGAAATGGACACGTTGATTTATTGGCTTGTCCGCGCACTCATCGCACTTCTGCAATCTCTGCCGTTGATTTGGGTCGCGCGTATCGGGCGCGCGGGCGGGGCGCTGGCGTTTTGGCTCGACGCCCGACACCGTCGCGTCGCACTGGAAAATCTGACAATGTGTTTTGGCGATGAAAAATCATTGGACGAAATCCGCGCGCTCGCCAAAGAGAATTTTTGCCGCATCGGTGAAAATTTTGCCGGTGCCGTCAAAACTGCGGTAATGAGTAAGGAAGCATTACGCCCGCATTTTAAATTCGTCGGCGCGGAAAAAATCCTGCCGCACGAAACCAACGAAGGGCCACAAAGCCGCATCGTGGCCATCGGCCATTTTGGAAACTTTGAGCTTTATGCCCGTTTCGGCGAGTTCGTGCCCATTTTCAAGTGCGCCACAACCTATCGCGCATTGAAACAACCCTCACTCAACCGCCTGATGCAATCTCTACGCGAAAGTTCCGGCTGTCGTTTTTTTGAACGGCGCACGGGTGGCGCGGCGATGCGGGCTTGCATGTCCGATACCGGATTGCTACTCGGCCTGCTCGCCGATCAGCATGACGGTCATCTACGGCTGCCTTTTCTCGGGCACGAATGTTCTACCACATCCTCGCCCGCAATCTTCGCACTCCGTTACCATTGTCCGTTGCATACGGCCATTTGCTATCGCACCGGTTTGGCGCGCTGGGAAATCGAAGTTGGCGATGAAATTCCTACGCGAGAAAATGCCGCGCCGCGTTCAACCGGGGAAATCATGCGCGACGTCAATTGCGTATTTGAGATCGCCGTGCGACGCGATCCGGCGAACTGGTTTTGGGTCCATAAACGCTGGAAAATTCAAAAACGGAAGCCGGAAACCAGAGGTCGATAGTTGAAAACTCGGAAAATTCGACGTGAATTCCTCAACTTCCAACTTCCAACATCCAACAGCTCCGCGAATTCTCGTTCGCGGAACAAACTGGCTTGGCGACGCTGTGATGACAACGCCCGCGTTGATGCGCTTGCGCGAAAAATTTTCCGGCGCACACATCGCGTTGCTCACGCCGGAAAAATTGCGCGACTTGTGGCTGCATCATCCGGCGATTAATGAAACGATTTCATTCGCGCCCGGCGAAAATGTTTTCACCATCGCAAAAAAAATTCGCGCGGGGAAATTTGACCTTGCGCTCGTGCTGCCGAATTCTCCGCGTTCGGCGATTGAAGTTTTTCTTGCTGGAATTCCACAGCGCATCGGCTACGCACGTCCGTGGCGGAATTCTTTCCTGACGCAAATCGTTGCGTCACGTGACAACGACGTGAAAATGCGGAAGCGGTCCGTTGCTGAAATTCACCGGCTTATTAACTCGCCGACAGGAGTAATTCCGAAATCAGAATTCAAAATTCAATTTTCCCCTAACCATCAAATTAACGAGTATTTGCATCTCGCCGCTGCATTTGGCGCAAATCCTGAAACACTGCCTCCACAATTGTTCATCGCACCGGAAGAAATTGAAGTGGCGAAGAAAAAATTTGGCTTGGGAAAAATTACGCAGCCGATTTTTGGCCTGAATCCCGGCGCAGAATACGGCCCAGCCAAGCGCTGGCCGGTGGAAAAATTCATCGCCGCCGCAAAAGAAATCCAGCAGAGAACAAACTGCGCTTGGATTTTGTTTGGAGCAAAAGGTGACCAAGAACTCACCGCGCAAATTGCCGCCGCGATTTACGATTTACGATTCACGACTCACAACCTCGCTGGAAAAACTTCTCTGCGCGAATTGATGGCGCTTCTAAAGCCTAGTCGTATTTTGCTGACGAACGACACCGGACCGATGCACGTCGCCGCTGCGCTGGGAACACCGGTTGTCGTGCCGTTTGGCAGCACGTCGCCGGAATTGACCGGGCCGGGTTTGCCAAACGACACGCGAAATCGGTTGTTAAAATCCGATGCGCCGTGTTCGCCGTGTTTTTTGCGCGAGTGTCCGATTGATTTTCGCTGCATGAATGGCATCAGCGTTGAGCGTGTCGTTGAAGCAGTTTTGCGGGTGCTGAATTAGACTTTGTGCCTTTGCAGCTTTGTGGTAAATCGGTCTTGTGGAAACGGTCACCAAACTCACGAACGATCTCGTCACGTCGTATGCACGCCTTGGCGGCATCAATCATTTGGACGGGAAAAATCTGCCGTCCAAGCGCGTAATCACAGATATCACGTGCGATTTGCTGCGACTGTTGTTCCCCGGATTTTTTGACGAAAAGCTGATTCACTCGTCAGAAATCAAAACGGAAACGGCGGCGTTGCTGGATTCGGTTCTCGGAAAATTGGAGGACGAAATTCGGAAAAGCCTGGAATATCAAACGCCCAAAGATTTGCCGAAAAAGGAAATAACGAAAGCGGCGCACAATATGACGTTGGAATTTCTTGGCAAGCTGCCGGACATCCGTGAAATTTTGAAAACGGACGTCGGCGCGGCCTTTGACGGTGACCCGGCGGCGTTGAGCCGCGAAGAGATTCTGGTTTCGTATCCGTTCGTTGAGGCCATCGCGGTTCAACGCCTGGCGCACGAATTGTATCTGAAAAATATCGCGCTCATCCCACGCATCATGACGGAGTGGGCGCACTGGCGTTCGGGCATGGAGATTCATCCGGGCGCGAAAATCGGTTCGCACTTTTTTGTGGATCATTGCACGGGCACGGTTGTTGGCGAAACGGCGATCATCGGCAACCATGTGAAGATGTATCATGGCGTGACGCTGGGAGCAAAGTCCACGGCGGGCGGCCAGCAATTGCGCGGCAAGAAACGGCACCCGACGATTGAAGACCGTGTAACGATTTATCCGGGCGCGACGATTCTCGGCGGCGAGACGGTCATCGGCGCGGACAGCACAATCGGCGGCAACGTGTTCATCATGGACAGCGTCGCACCGAACTCGCTCGTAATTTACGACGGACTCGATATGCGTGTGTTGAGCAAGGCGGATAAAAAAACGGCCGTGGATTTTCAGATTTAGTTTCGAGCGTCAAAAAAAGACGCTACGCTCCCGCGCCGCGCAATTCCGACCAGCGCAACCCGAAACGAATCACCGCCGACTTCGACTTCAGTTTTGCCTTGAAGTCCGTATCACAGCGTTTGAAATTAGTAAATTGTGCAATTGGACAAGCTTACCCTTAAATCGCAGGAGGCGCTCGCGGACGCGCAGCGCATAGCGCGCGAACACTTACATCAGGAAATGGACGGCGAGCATCTGCTGCTCGCGCTCATCGGCCAGGCGGAGAGCCTCGTGCCGGAATTGCTCGCACGCATCGGCGTGACACCTACGAAACTTCAACCTGATTTGGAAAAAGAACTTGCGCGCCGGCACAAGATTCAAGGCGGCAACGATCCTTACGCCAGTCGCGATCTGCAAAAGGCGCTGGACGCCGCGCAGTCCGAGGCGGGCAAGCTCAAGGATGATTACGTCAGCACGGAACATCTGCTGCTCGGCCTGCTCGACGAGGCCAGCCCGTCGCTCAAGAAAATTTTTTCTGCGCACGGCCTCAAGCGCGACGCGGTGCTCAAGGCGCTCGCGGAATTGCGCGGCAACCAGCGCGTGACCGACCAGCAGCCGGAAGGGAAATTTCAGGCCTTGGAAAAATACGGTCGCGATCTCACGGCGCTCGCGCGACAGGGGAAGATTGATCCCGTCATCGGCCGCGACGAGGAAATCCGCCGCGTGATGCAGGTGCTGACGCGCCGCACGAAAAATAATCCGGTGCTCATCGGCGAACCGGGCGTTGGCAAAACCGCGATTGCCGAAGGGCTGGCGCGGCGCATCGTCAGCGGCGACGTGCCGGAGTCGTTGAAAAATAAACGGCTCGTGGCGATGGATTTGAGCGCGATGATTGCGGGCGCAAAGTATCGCGGCGAATTTGAAGACCGGCTCAAGGCGTTCCTGAAAGAAATTACTGCGAGCGAGGGGAAAATTATTTTGTTCATTGACGAATTGCACACGCTCGTCGGCGCGGGCGCGGCGGAAGGTGCGAGCGATGCGGCGAACATCATGAAGCCACAGCTTGCGCGCGGCGAATTGCGCTGCGTGGGCGCGACGACACTGGACGAATATCGCAAGCACATCGAAAAGGATCCGGCGCTGGAACGCCGTTTCCAGCCGGTGCAGGTGGCCGAGCCGACGGTCGAGGCGACCATCGCAATTTTGCGCGGATTGAAGGAGCGTTACGAGGTGCATCACGGCGTGCGGATTCAGGATGCGGCGCTCGTGGCGGCGGCGACGCTGTCGCATCGCTATATTACGGATCGGTTTTTGCCAGACAAAGCAATTGACCTCGTGGACGAGGCGGCGGCGCGCATCAAGATGGAATTGGATTCCAAGCCGACGGAACTAGATCAGTTCGACCGGCAGATTTTGCAATTGGAAATCGAGCGGATGTCTTTGTCGAAGGAAAAGGACGCCGCCAGCAAGGAGCGACTCAAGCTGATTGATAAACAACTCGCGAACTTGAAGGACAAATCCAAGGCGCTCACGGCGCAATGGCAGAACGAAAAAACTGCGGTCAATGCGGTGAGCATTGTGCAATCGCAACTGGAGCAGGCGAAGATTGAATTGGAGCAGGCGCAACGCAAAGGTGATTTGAGCAAGTCGGCGGAAGTTCAATACGGAAAAATTCCTGACTTGGAGAAAAAACTCGCGGCGATCGAGAAACAATCCACCCAGACCACGAAAACTTCGTTGCTCCGGCAGGAAGTCACGGACGAAGACATCGCGAAGATCGTGGCGGCGTGGACGCACATTCCGGTTTCGCGGATGCTCGAAGGTGAGCGCGAGAAACTGCTCAAGATGGAGGAACGCTTGCAGCAGCGAGTTATCGGACAGAGCGAAGCGGTCAAAGCAGTTTCAAATGCCGTGCGCCGTTCTCGCAGCGGACTGCAAGACCCGAACCGCCCCATTGGCTCATTTATTTTTCTCGGATCGACTGGCGTGGGCAAAACGGAGACTGCACGCGCGCTGGCGGAATTTTTGTTCGATGACGAGAGCGCCATGATTCGGATAGACATGAGCGAATACATGGAGAAGCACACCGTTGCGCGGCTCATCGGCGCGCCGCCGGGCTATGTCGGCTACGAGGAAGGCGGGCAATTGAGCGAGGTCGTGCGGCGCAAACCGTATTCGGTGATTTTGTTTGATGAAATTGAGAAGGCGCACGCCGACGTGTTCAACGTGCTGCTGCAAGTCCTCGACGATGGCCGGCTCACGGACGGTCAGGGCCGCACGGTGGATTTCAAGAACACCATCGTTATCATGACGAGCAACCTCGGCTCGCACATCATTCAGGAATATTTCATGGACGGCCACACGGACAATTCGTCGCATCAGGCGATGGAAGACAAGGTGATTGCCGAATTGAAAAAACATTTCCGCCCGGAGTTCCTGAACCGCGTGGATGACGTCATTATTTTCCAAAGTCTCGACAAAAGTGAGTTGGCGCGCATCGTGGACATCCAACTTGGGCGGTTGGAACAGCGGCTCGCGCAGCAGAACCTCGCACTCGACGTGGACGCCGCCGCGAAGAAGTTGCTCGCCAACGAAGGTTACGTTCCGCAATTCGGCGCGCGTCCGCTCAAGCGCGCGATCCAGGAACATCTGCTCGACCCGCTCGCGACGAAACTGCTGGCAGGTGAATTCAAGCCGGGCGACAAGATCAAAGTCAGTGCGAAGGACGGCGAACTAATTTTTCAGCGAAAGTGAAATTACCTTTAGGACTCGCCAACAAATTCCGCCGATTTTTCATTTCCCATAGGGATCTCTTTTTGACTTTACGGCTTGCAACGCCAAACTGGTTGCCCGTTCATTTTTCAGGCAACGTAATTTCTTTGTCCCTATAAACGTCCTGAATCAAGTTCAACAGCTTTCACGCCTTCCTTCATCGGACCTTGAAAAAGCGTTGCGACGGGAAATCAATCCCGCACAACCCATGTAACAATTCACGACCTGATAGCGCGCGAGGTCAATCGGATGGTCGGTTTTCCGAACTGCTTCAAAATTCCTCTGCCTTCAATCCGCTGACTTCGGCACGTATTGGGCAATGCTAAAAGAGTTTTCAGTGGCAAATGTCTGCGATTTAAATGTGCTGCCGGGCGTAAAACCGTGGTCTCTCCTCGTTCAAAACTCGTCACGTTTCGATGTGGTGCATCCGGCAGGACTTGAACCTGCAACCTTCTGATCCGAAGTCAGAAGCTCTATCCAATTGAGCTACGGATGCAGCGAAAATTAATCTTCCAATTGAACCGCAGCGATGATCCCCCAAATGAGTGAAGCCAAAACTGAAAACACAAGCACCCATGGCAACAGCATTTGAGAATTAAGTGAATGTAAAGACTCCAAATCCAATGCGGGCAAATTTTTCCACGGCAGCCATAAAATTGCGAGGCCCGAACCAATCGTCGTGGTTCCAAGTAAGAGAAACGGACGCAACCAGAATCGCGAGCACGGTTGCGGCAACGCTGAAATCACACGTGCAGTAAAACCGTTGTCTTCAATATACTGATTTTGATCGCGCAGCAATGCGTCGAGTGTATCACCTTCTTCAGGCCGATTCATAATTTTTGTAAGCGGGTGAAAGCCATCGCCGCAACTTTTCTTTGCCGCGCAGTACGTTGGTTTTGACCGTGCCGAGCGGACAACCTAAAATCTGCGCCGTTTCTTCGTGTGTCAAACCGTTTTGGCAGCAAAGCACAACTGCCGCCCGCTCGTTTGAATTTAACAGCTTCAAGGCCTCAGTCAAATCGAGACGCAAGTTACTGCTCGGCGCAGTGGGCGATTGTTCCAATTCCGGCGGCGATTCAGCCATTTCTTCCAAGGCTAGTTCCTTTTTTTGCCGCGCCGCGCCGCAAAATTCGTTGAAAGCAATTCCAAAAAGCCATGTCGAAAATTTTGCCGCGCCGCGAAAGGTTTGCAGTTTTTGCCATGCTTTCAAAAAAGTCTCCTGCG
>JBEKZT010000109.1:1655-8504 GCA_049509595.1 Verrucomicrobiota bacterium | reverse complement strand
ATATTTTGCTGGCCACCGCCGTGCAGCTTTATACGAAGCACGGTCTTTTCACCAACGCGCTTGATGTTATTAACGATAGGTTGCAATCCACGCCCGACGACGCCAACTGGCTCTTTATGAAAGGCTACATTGATATTCAAATCAAAAATTACGACGACGCCATTTCCTCGTTGTCTCAGGTGCTTTCCACACAGACGAATAATGCGTCCGCGCGATTCAACCGAGCCATCGCCTACCTTGACAGCGGCAAACTTGACGACGCGCGTGCCGATTACGAATCATTGCAGCAATCCTTCACCAATTCATTTCAAGTTGATTACGGCTTGGGCGAAATCGCGTGGCGCAAACACGAAACCAACGACGCCATCAGGTATTATGAACTTTATTTGGCCAATGGGAACACCAATACCGCCGAAGCCACCAACATCATGCAGCGGTTGCGCGAACTCAAAAAGTAAATCATCCTGACTGCGCGATGCGTGTCACCCACATCATCACGCGACTTGTCATCGGCGGCGCGCAGGAAAACACCGTCGCTACTGTTCTAGGCTTGCGCCGAAAATCCGGCGTCGAAGTGAAATTGATCTCCGGCCCGACCGTCGGTCCCGAAGGCTCGCTCGAACCGGAAGTGAAACAAATTCCCGGCCTGCTGACGATTGTTCCCGAATTGGTTCGCCCAGTTCATCCGCTTAAAGATTTTCTTGCGTTACAAAAGCTCACGCAGATTTTGCGCAAACAAAAACCGCACATCGTCCACACCCACAGTGGCAAGGCTGGAATTTTGGGACGTCTCGCCGCCAAACGCGCGGGTGTTCCCATCATCATTCATCACATTCATGGTCCGTCATTTGGCGCGTTTCAAAACCGTGGGAGCAATTTCATTTTTTGCTCCGCCGAGAAATACGCCGCCCGCGTCACGACGCATTTCATTTGCTCCGCCAATGCGATGACAAAACTGTATCTCGCCGCCGGAATCGGCAAAACCGGGATATTTACGCGCATTTTCAGCGGCTTCCAACTCAAACCGTTTTTGGAAACCACAGATGATTTTACGTTCAGAAGAAAATTGGGAATCGCTCCCGACGCATTTGTCATCGGCAAAATCGCCCGGCTTTTTAAGCTCAAAGGCCACGAAGATTTGTTTGCCGCGTTCCAGGCTTTGCTGCCTCAATGTCCGCAAGCACGATTGCTGCTCGTTGGTGACGGCTTATTGCGAACGCATCTGAAAACCCGCGCGCGCGAAATGAACCTGTCCGACAAAATCATTTTCACCGGGCTCGTCCCGCCGAATGAAGTGGCGCGCTACGTCGGCATTATGAATTGCCTCGCGCATTTGTCCTCGCGCGAAGCACTTTCCCGCGCGCTGCCGCAGGCGCTTGCCGCCGGCAAACCTGTTGTCGCTTACGATTTCGACGGCGCGGACGAAGTTTGCCTTGAAGGTGAAACCGGCTTTTTGGTTCACACGGGCGACGTTTCCGCTGTCACAAAACATTTGCTCGAACTTGCCAATAATGCCGGATTGCGCGAACGGCTCGGCAAACGCGGCCAGCAATTTGTAAAAGAAAATTTCGCCGTCGAAAAAATGGTGGACGATCAATATAATCTTTACCTGAAACTGGCCGCCGAACATGGCCTTCGATTGTGACGTTTCCATTCGACTTTTTTTCCGCTGCGTTTGCAGGTGCGTTTTTGACGACGCTGCTTGTGCTGCCGACTTGGCGCAATTGGTGTCTGCGCACAAATCTGGTGGACGACCCGCGTGACCGGAAAAACTACGACGCGCCAAAGATCCACGCCGCGTTGATTCCGCTGGCCGGCGGTCTGGCCGTCCTGACCGGAATTTTGCTGCCGCTGGCTGCCGGAGCGATTCTGCTCAAGCTTGGAATTGTAAAAATCTCTTCCGCCAATTTGATCGTTCACGGCATAAACCGTCGCGCGGTCGAACTCGCCGTCATCGCCTTCGGCGCCATTGCGATTACAGTCCTCGGCTGGTTTGATGACAAATATGAATTAAAGCCGCTGCCGAAATTTACCGGGCAATTTCTCATCGCGCTGCTCGTCGCCGTCGCCTGCAAACGCATCACCCTTTTCGTTCCGAGCGTCGCGTTCAGTTACGTTATTACAATTTTATGGCTGCTCACGATCATCAACGCCTTCAATTTCATTGACAACATGAACGGTCTTTGTGCGGGCATCGGCGCGATTGGGGCGTTTTTATTCGCGCTCATCGCCGCAGCAGACGGCGAATATCTCGTCGCGCTCACGGGCTTTTTGATTTGCGGCGCACTGATTGGATTTCTGCCGTGGAATTTTCCGAACGCCCGCGCGTTTCTCGGCGACGCCGGCAGCCATCTCGTCGGCTACCTGCTCGCAGTGATGGCAATTCTGCCGCACTTTTACACCAAACAAAATCCACACCCGCTGGCCGTGCTTTCGCCGCTGCTCGTGCTAGCCGTGCCGCTGGCCGACCTCGCACAAGTCGTCATTTTGCGGACGCTCAACTGCAAACCATTCTGGATCGGCGACACCAATCATCTTTCGCACCGGCTCGTGCGCGCGGGATTCAGCCAGACACAAGCCGTTCTCATCCTCTGGCTGGTTGCCGCGATGATCGGTGTGCTTGCCACGTTGTAAAAATCTTGCTCCGATTCGCCGCGCGGATAATTTTGTCGTGTGAAAATTCTTTTTATCGGCGACATCGTGGGCGAACCCGGACGCAAAGCCGTCAAAACCCTTCTGCCGAAACTGCGCGAACAGCACGCGCTCGATTTCGTCATCGCCAACGGCGAGAACTCCGCCGGCGGCAGCGGCATCACGCCCAGGACCGCCGGGGAAATTTTCTCGGCGGGCGTGGACGTCATCACTAGCGGCGACCATTTGTGGGATCAAAAGGAAGTCATGGAATTGCTCGCGAATGAAAAAAGATTTTTGCGTCCGCTGAATTATCCCGCTGGTACGCCGGGGCAGGGCAGCGCGATTTTTGAAGTTCCCTACCGGATATTCAAGATTCCGGCTCCGGTAAAAATTGCCGTGATGAATGTGCAAGGCCGGACGTTCATGCAACCGCCGCTGGAAAATCCGTTTCTTCTTGCCGCCGGGGAAGTGAAACGGCTGCGCGAGCAGACCAAAATCATCTTTGTGGATTTTCATGCCGAGGTGACCTCGGAAAAGATTGCGTTCGCGCGGTTTCTCGACGGGCAGGTGAGCGCGGTGGTGGGCACGCACACGCACGTGCAGACGGCGGATGAGCAGATTTTCCCGGGCGGCACGGCGTATCTGACCGACGCCGGATTCACCGGCCCACACGAAAGCGTTTTGGGCCGCGAAATCGAGCCGGTGATAAAAAAATTCCTCACCGGAATGCCGCAACGATTTGAAGTGGCGAAAAACAATGTGCAGCTTCACGGGTGCATGATTGAAATCGATGAAGCCAGCGGCAAGGCGATTAAAATTCAGCGTGTAAGTGAAAATGTCGTTTGAAAATAAAATTGCCGCATTAAACGAATTCTACTTTTTCGGAGAGTTTACGTTTTCGCACACGACTTTTCGGCCAACTCCGACTCAGGAAGTGGAATTGGCAGACAATATAATTTGGCTCGGAAATAATCTTATACTTTACCAGTTGAAGGGGCGCGAAGCGGTACACAGCGCTACTCCTGAAAGTGAACGGGATTGGTTTGAAAGCAAGGTGTTAAAGAAAGCCACTCGCCAAATACGTGATACCCTTGCCTACATTCAAGCACATGCCGAAATAAAACTCAAAAACCATCGGGAGCACGAATTTTGTCTTCGGCCTGCAACAATAAGCCATGTACATAAACTTGTTGTTTATTTACCTCACGAGCGTTTGCCAGCAGTTTGCCAAAACTTAAAATTTCACCGAAGTAAAACGGCAGGGATTATTCATTTGTTTACTGCGAATGACTATAAAGGTTTGGTTCAAACGTTACTCACACCCGCTGAATTTGCAGATTATTTTGAGTTTCGCGAAGCGCTGATTGACAACTGGGAGCAAAACATAAACGGATTGCCTGAACAGGCAATCGTTGGGCAATATTTGAGTGGAAAATTTGATGACCAGCCCAGTTTTGAATTTGTGAAATATCTCGAAGCGATTGAACACAAAGCGGACGAATGGGATATGTCCGGGATAATCAGTAATTTTCCAGAACGCACCACGTCAACGAACCAACCGACAGATTTTATTCGTCGCCATTGTATTTCTCGCCTTCGCCGCGCATTGCGCCGAGACGAATTCCGAGCAGTTGCCGGTGAATGATTCAACGAACGATTGGAAACTGGTCTGGCACGATGAGTTTGACACGAACGGCCCACCCGATCCGGCGAACTGGAATTACGAGTACGGCTTCGTGCGCAATAACGAACTGCAATGGTATCAGCCGGAAAATGCCTGTTGCACGAACGGGCTGCTCATCATCGAGGCGCGGCAGGAGCATAAACGCAGTCCCAGCTTCGTCACGAATAGCACGAATTGGAAGACGAGCCGCGAGTGGATTGATTACACGTCCGCCAGCATCACGTCGCGCCGGCTGCGCGAGTTCAAATATGGAAAGTTCGAGATGCGCGCGCGCATTGACACACGGCTGGGAAGCTGGCCGGCGTTCTGGACGCTGGGCACGAACGTCACGGACATCGGCTGGCCCGCGTGCGGGGAGGTTGACATAATGGAATTTTACACCGGCAAAGTTTTGGCCAACATCGGCTGCGGCCTTGATGGAAAAATAAAATGGTCTTCCGTCAAGAAACCTGTCGCCGAACTCGGCGGCGATGCGTGGTCGAAGGAATTTCACATCTGGACGATGGAATGGGACGAAAAGAAAATTGACCTGTGGCTCGACGGCAAATTGATGAACCATCTCGACCTTGCGGACGCCGACAAGGCCGACCAAGGCAATCCGTTCCACAAGCCGGTTTATTTCATCTTAAAACCAGTCCATCGGCGGCGACTGCGGCGGCGATCCGTCGCAGACAAAGTTTCCCATCCGCTACGAGATTGACTGGGTGCGTGTTTATCAGCACGGCCAATAAATTCCGGCTTCAGGCGCGGCAAAGAGACCGGCAGATTGATTAAATTGACCGGTGAAGTCGTTCGATGAACCGGCGGCTTGGGCAGATGAAGATTAAACCCGCTGACTGCTCAATTCTTCCACCTTCTTTTCCAATTCCCGCAATTGCCGGATCATGTCGGGCAACTGTGCCGTCGCCACCCACTGGCGCTTGGCTTGTTTGTCCGGCACGGCGGGGTAGCCAAGCACGGTTGTGCCGTCGGGGATGTCGCGCATGACGCCGGATTTTGCGCCGACGGTGGACTGGTTGCCGAGTTTGAGGTGTCCAGCAATGCCGGATTGCGAGGCGATGACGACGTAATCGCCGAGGTGCGTGCTGCCCGCAAAACCGACCTGACCCATGATGAGACAATGGCGTCCGATGATGACGTTGTGCGCGATGTGAACGAGGTTATCTATCTTGGTACCCTGTCCGATGACAGTCGAACCCAGCGCTCCGCGATCAATGGCGGCATTGGCGCCGATTTCCACGTCGTCGTGGATGATAACGTTGCCAACTTGCAGCATCTTGCGATGTTGCCCCTGATCTAACACGTAACCATATCCGTCTGAACCAATCGTCGTGCCCGCATGAATGGCAACGCGATTGCCGATCTGGCATTTCGCATAAATCACGACGTTGGGAAACAAACACACGTCGTCGCCGATTTGGCTGTCATGGCCAATGTGATTGCCGCCCATCAACACCGTGCGCGCACCGACGTGGACGCCCGCGCCGATGACGCAGTGGGGTCCGATGTGCGCGCTGGTGTCAATTTGCGCCGTGGGATGGATCACGGCATCCGCGTGAACACCCGCTTGATGGGATTCCGGCGGAAAAAATAGCGGCAACACTCTGGCGATGGCCACGCGCGGATTTTTCACGCGTATCAAAACTTTTTTGGACGATGCAAAACCTGCGGGAACGAGAATCGCGGCGGCTTGACTTTGTTCGGCGGCGGCAAGGTAACTTTCCTTTTCAGCAAAAGTAAGATCGCCCGCCCGCGCACTGTCGGCAGGGGCGATGCCGGTTATGGCAACCGATCCATCGCCGACAACCTCGCCTCCGAGTTGCCCCGCGATGTGTGAAGCCGTGAACATGGTTTATTGCCGGGCGGTTTTGGATTGCGGATTGCGGAAGACGAGAAAGAAATCCGCAATCGAAAGCCTTGCCATCCGCTGTGTCTCCACATCCCAGACTTTCAACCGCAGGCACCGGATGATTTCAAATGGATTTAGTGAAGTCGTCTTGGGCTGCTGCAACTCCGGCATTTTCCGCAGCACCTCCGGCAGCCGATAAAACGGAATCCGCGCATTCAAATGATGGATGTGATGGTAGCCGATATTGGCTGTGAACCAAGCCATCACCGGCGTGGTCTTCATGTAGCTGGAGGATTCCAAGGCCGCCTTCTCGTAAGTCCAGCCGCCCTTGTCGAAAAATGAAACGTCGGGGAAATTGTGCTGTGCGTAAAACAGGTAGGTTCCGATGGCGTAGGTGATGAAGTGCGGAATGACTTGCACAAGCAACCATGTCTGCCAGCCAAAAAAATGGACAAGCGCGATTCCGATTCCAATATGAACCAGCAAAGCGATGAGGCAGTCGAAATGTTCCCGCGGCTTGGTCAGAAACGGTTTGATGCACATGCCGATGATGAAAACGAACAGATACCCGAACAAAATTGTCAGCGGATGCCGCGCAAACAGATACTTAAACCGCGTCGCCCGCGATGCTTTCAAATAATGCGCCTTGGTCATCACCGGAAACGAACCGATGTGAGACCCC
>JBEKZT010000109.1:0-1647 GCA_049509595.1 Verrucomicrobiota bacterium | reverse complement strand
TATGTTTGTGATGATGATTATGCGAGCTTTGCCAGATGCTATTCGGACTTAACGCGAAAATTCCGAAAATGCGCATGAAAATCCCGGCGAGTTTAGATTTTGGCAATATGGCATGATGCTGCTGGTCGTGATAAATGACAAAAAGCCGCAGCAGGAGCAGTCCCGCAAAAATGCTGCAAACAATTTTGGCCGCCAGATTGAAATTCCCAAGCGTCCCCGCAATCGCCAGCAGCCACAGCCCCGTCGTGGAAAGAATGCACCACCAGCTCCTCACTGTGCTGTCCACCGCATAAGGTCTGGTCGCCAATATGAGTTCGCTGCCCGTCCTGATGCCTGTATCACCATTCCCCTTTTCGGCATAAGCCAAGCCATTGTTCATGTTGACTTGAAGAAACTGTAAAATGGAATAAAGGGCAAGCCCTCATTTCCTTTTTACACCAATTGACAGATGTTCACGACGAGGGCGATGGGTGACAAATGCACACGCCTTCGCTTGCTTCGGCGCGGGGAGCGTGGCTTAATCATTTTGAATTTAATGAACAGGCAATCCAAATCACAATGGGATTTCGGTGAATTGTTTCCGACGGAAGGGACGCGGAAAATTTTGTCCGTCAGCGAATTGACGGAACAAATCCGACGGCTGCTTGAAAAACAAGTCGGTTCAATTTGGGTGAGCGGCGAAGTCACGAATTTGCGCGCGCAAGGTTCCGGCCACATTTATTTCACGCTCAAGGACGCCAACGCGCAGTTGAGTTGCGTTTTATTCAACCGCGAAAATGTTTTGCACCGGGAGTTGCTGGCAGATGGGCAAAAAGTTTTATTGCAAGGCGATGTGACGGTTTATGAAGCACGCGGACAATATCAACTCATTGTGCGCGCGGTGGAATTGCAAGGCGTGGGCATGCTGCAAATCCAGTTTGAAAAACTGAAACAGAAATTGGCGGCGGAAGGGCTGTTCGCGCCCGAACGGAAACGTCTATTGCCAAAATATCCGCAACGCATCGGTCTCGTGACTTCGCCGACGGGCGCGGCGATTCGTGACGTGCTGCACGTCGTAAAACGCCGCAATCCGGCTCTCGAAATCATTTTTACGCCTTGCCGCGTGCAAGGCGGTGACGCGGCGGCGGAAATTGCCGCAGCGATTCGGTTGCTGAATGAACTTGGTTCGCTTGATTTAATTTTGGTTACGCGCGGCGGCGGTTCGCTGGAGGATTTGTGGGCGTTCAACGAGGAAGTTGTGGCGCGCGCGATTTTTGAATCGGCGATTCCGGTCGTGTCGGCCGTCGGGCATGAGATTGATTTTACGATTGCGGATTTTGTGGCGGATATGCGCGCGGCGACACCGAGTGCGGCGGCGGAAATCATTACCGAAGGTGTGTTTGCGAGCCGACAATTGGTCGCAAATTTGGTTCGACGAATAATGCAAGCGCATCCGCGTCATCGTCTGAACGAATTATTGCAGCGGCTGGATGATTTGCAAATGGACTTGTTGCGTTGCGCGAGGCAGGGCGTGAGCCAACGTAGCGTGGCTTGGCACAATCTGGCCACGCGATTAAGACAGGTGCGTCCGAAGCAATTGCTGAAACAACGTCGCGAAGTTTTAAAAACGAATCGGAAGCGTTTGCGCGATCTCGCACATATCCGGTT
>JBEKZT010000108.1:0-6879 GCA_049509595.1 Verrucomicrobiota bacterium | reverse complement strand
CGGGTCGTTGGGCGAAAGTTTGGCGAGCGGCACGAGTTCCTTGGGCAGATGCGTGACGAACGTGGGCTGAATCAGCGTCGGCTCGATCAATTTTTCAAACACCGCGCCGGTGACTTCAAAATCTTCGTAATTAGTTCCAATGTCGCCGCCAAGTTTCAAATAATTAATTGCAGCATAACGACGCTCATCGGGCGAAAGTGCAAACCAGTCAGGAACCAAAGGAGTTTTTTCACGAACCTTTTCGCGAATGAGATCTTTGTATTTCGCGCGCTTCCAAGGCCTATTTAAGTCTATAATTTCTTCGGTCGTTAATTCCTGTAGTTTTGCAATGTGACTTTCAACTCGCGGAGTCCACGATCTAATTCCTGTTAGATGATCTGGATCAGGCCAGTTTTGAAGAATGACTTTGGTTCGCTCAAAAAGTGGTTGAATCTCATCCAATGCTTCGCGTGCAATTTCCCAGTGCGGTTTTTCATGGAGGCTTGAATTATATTTTTGGCGCGTTGTGAAAATTTCACTTGCTAGTATTTTTGCTGCCTCAACTTCCGTTGAAGATTTTGATGTTGATTCAATGAAACGCCTCAAATTTCCAGAGCAATAAACTAACGCTTGCAAAATTTCTATTGTTACTTCGCCATGTCGCACGCGAAGAAATTTAAGCTTTCTTTCGGGAAAAACAGTTTCTGCAATGTGAACGATGAGCGACTCCACCGTTTCCATCATGCTCTCGTAATCGCCGAACGCCTGATACGCTTCGAGCATCGTGAATTCGGGATTGTGTTTGCGCGAGAGGCCTTCGTTGCGGAAGTTGCGGCCGATCTCGAACACTTTGTCCACGCCGCCGACGAGCAGGCGCTTGAGATAAAGTTCCAGCGCGATGCGCAGGTAAAAATCGCAGCCGAGCGCGTTGTGATGGGTCTTGAAGGGTTGCGCCGCCGCGCCGCCGGGAATCGCCTGCATCATCGGCGTCTCGACTTCCACAAAGCCGCGCGCGTGCAGAAAATTCCTGATCTCGCGGATGATCTCGCTGCGCTTGAGAAAAATGTCCTTCACTTCCGGGTTCGCCATCAGGTCGAGATAGCGCTGGCGGTAGCGGATCTCGGTGTCTTCGAGGCCGTGCCATTTCGCGGGCGGCGGGCGGAGCGCTTTGGCGAGAATCGTGAATGATTCGATTTTGACGCTCGGCTCGTTTGTCTTCGTCCGAAAAAGCGTGCCGGTCGCGCCGATGAAATCGCCGAGGTCGAGATGCGTGAAAATGTCCCAGCTTCCGGGCATTTTTTCTTCGAGCGCATTTTTCTGCGCGTAAATCTGAATGCGCCCGCTTTGGTCGCGCAAGTCAATGAACATGGACTTGCCCATTTCGCGGTGCGCGGTGATGCGCCCGGCGACGGCGACTTCGGTGGTGTCATTGTATTCGCCGCGTTTGTATTTTTCGCGCGCGTCGTCGCAGGATTCCGTCGGCGTGAATTTGTTTTTGAACGGGTCAATGCCCTTTGCCTTCAACGCGGCGAGTTTGGCTTTGCGCTGTTCAATCAATGAGTTTGTGTCGTCCATCAGAGTCAGCGGAGTAAACCAGAAACAAGACCCGACGCCAAATTCAATTGTAACGGCGGTTCGTGACCGCCGCATCTTCGTGAAATGCTCAAGCGCGACGCTCATAGAGCCGCCGCTACAGAGACTCAACTCAATGCCCAACCGGGAAGAATTTCTTCATCGAAGGAACTCTTTTCAAAATGCTGAAGAAATTTTCGTTCGGCCAAAATTCCAATCATCGCCGCGTTGTCCGTGCAAAGTTTTTTTTCGGCGAGGCGCAGTGAAAATTTTTCACGTTTGCACGCGCGCGCGAGTTCGTTTCGCAACGCGCGATTACGTGTGACGCCGCCGGACGCTGTGACGCAATGGACGCCGTTTTGTTTCGCCGCGCGAATGGTTTTGGCAACGAGCACTTCGACAATCGCCGCCTGCACGCTCGCGCACAAATCGCGCACGAATTGTGCGTCGTTCAATAAATTGGGATTGTCGCGCAAAAAATAGCGCACGGACGTTTTCAGTCCGCTGAAACTGAAATCGTCGCTTGCGTCATTGAGCAATGGTCGCGGAAAATCGAAAGCTTGGGGATTTCCCGATTCAGCGAGCCGGTCAATTTCCGGGCCGGCGGGATACGGCAGGCCGATCATTTTCCCGGTCTTGTCAAAACATTCGCCCGCCGCGTCGTCCATCGTCGAACCGAGCACGCGGTGATTTAATTCGGATTCGACCAAAACCAAAATGGTGTGGCCGCCGCTGACGATGAGTGAAACGTTCGGTTGAAAGTCGGAAAAATCCACGACCGGCGGCTCGCCGCGAATCCACGGCGAATACAAATGCGCTTCGTGATGGTTGATGCCGATAAAAGGTTTTCGCAAAGCGAAAGCAGCGGCCTGTGCGGCTTTGAATCCGACGAGCAAAGCCATTGGCAAACCGGGTCCGCGGGTGGCCGCAACCGCGTCAAGTTGTTGCGGAAAAATTTCTGCTTCGCGCAATGCGGTTTGCGCGACGGGAATCAGATTTCGCAAATGTTCGCGCGCAGCAAGTTCGGGAACCACACCGCCGTATTCGGCGTGCAGTTTGATTTGCGAAGAAACGACGTTGGACAAAATTTTGCCGTCACGCACAACGGCGGCGCTGGTTTCGTCGCACGAAGTTTCAAACGCGAGCAACGTCATTTGGTCGCAACTTTTTCCGGCGCATTTTCGATTTTGCCATAGAGCAAAATGGCTTTGAGCAAATCGTCAGCGCGATCAAGCTGAACATCACGGGCATTTTCCACTTCCGCGCGGTCTTTTTCGTTGAGCGATTCAATGCCGCCGGGCGAGCGTTTGATTTGCAACTCCGCTTCTTCTGCGTCGCTCATTGGCACAATGATGTCCGGCGTGATGCCATGTTCGTGGATGACTTTGTGGCTTGGCGTGTAGTATTTTGCCGTCGTGAGTTTGAGCGCCGAGCCGTCGTCGAGCGGAAAAATACTTTGAACCGAGCCTTTGCCAAAAGTTTTTTCACCAAGGATGATGGCGCGGTGCAAATCCTGCAAACAACCGGTCACAATTTCCGCCGCGCTGGCGCTGCTCAAATTCACGAGAACGACAATGGGCAGCCCGCGCAATTCATCGCCGTGTCCCTTGGCAAAATATTTTTCAACTGAATCGCGGCCTTCCGTTGAAACGACAAGCTGTCCGCTCGGAAGAAATTTCTGGCAAACTTCCACTGCTTCATCAAGCAGACCGCCCGGATTCCAGCGCAAATCAAGAATCAGACCTTTCATGTCCTGCGCTTTGAGTTTCTGCAGCGCATCTTCGAGTTCGTCGCCGGTATTGTCGCCAAATTCCGTGATGCAGACGTAACCAATTTTATCCGGGCCAAGCGGAAATTCTTTTTTGCCATGGATGTCCCTGACCATGTCCATCTGAATAACGGCGCGTGTAAGCGTAAAATTTTTCACCGTGCCCGACGATGGCCGCTGGATGGTCACGCTTACTTGCGTTCCCGGTTCGCCCCTCAAATTTTTCACCGCGTCCTGCAATGACATCTTTTCCAAACTTTTGCCGTCAATTTTCACAATGCGGTCGCCGGACAAAATACCCGCGCGAAATCCGGGCGTATCCTCCATCGGCGTAACGACGGTGACGTAATTATCCTTCATCACGACGACGAGACCCAAACCGCCGAACTCGCCTTCCGTGTCATCCTGCAATTCCTGATACTCGTCCGGGTCCAGAAATTCGCTGTGCGGGTCAAGCGAGCCGACCATGCCTTTGAGCGATGAGGTGATGAGGTCGTGATATGTCAGGTTTGTGCCGTTCACGTAATCTTGCCGGACTTTTTGCAGCACTTCGGTGAACAATTCCAAATTGGAGTAAGCCGAATCATCCTTCTCCGCCGCATGAGCCGAACTCAAATAAATCCGCGCGCCGACAATCAAATTTACCGTCAGCAGTAGCGAAACCAAACCGTAAATCAAACGACGTTTCATAAAGTGAAAAATTACCACAAAGACGCAGGGACACGAAGAAAAACTCAAAATTGATTCCGCAGCAATGCTTCAATGAACGGCAAATCGCCGGGCACAGTAACTTTTGGGTTCGGCGTTGCGCCCGGTACGAGGCGTACGGGCTGGCCAATCAATTCACATGCCGCCGTGTCGTCCGTGAAGACCAGATTTTTTTGCCGCGCAGTGGAAATGGCGCGGCGAATGATTTCGACGCGAAACGTTTGCGGTGTTTGCACCGACCAAAGTTTTGAACGGTCGAGCGTGCGCAAAATTGTTTTGCCGTCGCCGGATTCCTTGATGGTGTCCGTCAAGGCTTGCGCGGCGACGGCTGCACCGGTTTCACGCGCAGCTTCAATTGTCGCAGTAATTAAAGTCGCACTCGTGCATGGACGCGCGGCGTCCTGAACAGCCACGATTTTTACTTTCGGCGGCAACGCTTCCAGACCGTTCCAAACTGAATCCTGACGTTCCGCGCCGCCGCCGACCAACTGGAATTTTTTCTCAAGTCGAAATTTCTTCGCCAATTTCTCGAATACCGGTTGCATTCCATCACGCACGACCAGAATGATTTCGTCGATGCACTTTGTGTCGTTGAATATTTGCCACGTGTGTGCGACAACGGGGCGACCGGCCACTTCAAGAAAAAGTTTGTCCGTGCCCGCGCCCATGCGGATGCCTCTGCCGGCGGCGACAAGAATGGCGGCGTTCATTTTCTTCAGCTTGCCGATGGTTGATTCCGCCTGCAAGCGCGGCGTCTTGAAATAAAAAAAGCGACATTTCAAATGAATGTCGCCTGATTGAGTTAGTTCTGAAATTAATAGCGATTACGATGACCTCCACCACCGCCTCCACCGTAATCACGACGCGGGCCGCGATCACCGCGAGGACGCTCCTCTTTCGGACGCGCGATATTCACGGTGATAGTGCGCTCGCCGAGTGTTGAGCCATTCAAGGCTTCAATTGCTTTTTGCGCTTCTTCGGGCGTGGACATGGTGATGAACCCAAAACCACGCGGACGTCCGCTCATTCGATCCATCATTAGATTCGTTTCGACGACTGTGCCGTGAGCGGCAAATGCCTCTTGCAGGTCATTTTCGGTGGTGTTGAAGGAAAGATTTCCAACAAACAATTTTGTGCTCATTTGATGATTTGCTGTTCAGGATTAACCGTTTCTGGACTGTTCCCGACGACCGGGTTTCAAATCATCACTGAATCGCTTCACTTGAAGATTTACCATGACCTGAACGACAGGTTATTTCCGACATACACAGAGTTATGGTAACAATTTTCAAAAATCCTTGCAAGCTAATTTTCATGCAACTTGCAGACAATTGGCCTGCTTAACAAGACCCTGTTGCAATGCCAGAAAAACAAAAAGCAGGGCTTGGTTTTATCCAAGCCCCGCTCAGAAAACTTAACTGCGATTAGTAGCGATTGCGACCGCCGCCACCGCCGCCACCGCCGCCGCCATATTCACGACGGGGACCGCGGCCACCGCCGCCACCGGGCGGACGATCCTCGCGCGGGCGCGCAATGTTGACCGTGAGCGCGCGACCACCAAGCTGGGCACCGTTCAGCGCTTCGATGGCTTTTTGCGCCTCTTCGGGCGAACTCATGGTGATGAAACCAAAACCACGGGGACGGCCGGTTGCCCGATCCATCATCAGATTGGTTTCCGTGACCGTGCCGTGCGCTGCAAAAGCGTCCTGCAGGTCATTTTCAGTGGTGTCGAAGGAAAGATTTCCAACAAACAATTTATTACTCATGTGATGTTTTACTGTCCTAGACTGAACTTTGCTTTGACCAGACTGTTCCCGACTATCGGGTTTCAAATCATCACTGAACCAAGTTCACTTGAAGATTCACCATGCCGTGTAAGCTCCGTACTATCTAACAGACGACCCCAGAATCGCAGCTTTCCACGTAATTGCAAGAATTATCGGGAATAATCTGGGATTATGCACAAAACAAACCGTAATAGTTGCAAGGCATTGATTGCAACGACTTGCGCGATTAACGCGATTTCAGGCGGGTTTTGACTGACTTCTTGCGGCTGGTTGGCAGCCGATTGTAAGCGCAACGGCGCAGAGCATCATCGGGATTGAAAGCGAACTTCAATGGCTCGTTCGCCCACGCGGGCAGTTTGGCTTTGATTTTTGGCATGATTGGCTTGTGCTAATTGGTTTGAGTCAAAGTTGACTGTATTCGGTTTTTGTCATGGAAAGTGTTTCTTCAAATACCAGCCGACAACGGCACCAACTGCCGCGCTCAATGCGTTCGTTATCGCAGCCAGTAGTTTATTCCCCATCGCTTCGGAAATTCGCCGCAAAACCGACTTTGGTGGAGTTACGATGCTTACTTGCAAAGGATGTGGCTTTACCAACGCGGCTTGCGCCAATATCAAATCGCCTTTGGATAAAATTTTATCAATGTGGTATCTGTCGAGAATTGTCCCATCGTCTGCATCAAATGTTACTTCTATTAGTTCTCCGTTGGCCAGTGCTACAAAAATTTCTTCCGACAATCCGCAAGCGCGGGCAATTGGCTGCTCTACTTGACCGAGTGCAAATTGAATCTGGCGGAGAGCTTTCAACTTCTGCTCCCGCGTTATTGGTGCGTCAGCTTCGGGCATATCAGGACGAAATGCCGCGATTGACCGTGACTCACTCCGCAGCAGTTTTATAAATCAAACGCTTTCCGAGTGCCTTCGTCAAACCCAAATCCGTGCGTTCGCCGTCGGTCATTTTCCGGCAGTTGTGGCGATGGTCAAACTCCGCGAGATACAACGGCAAATGTTGTGCGCTGACATGATGGAATGTCCCCACGACTCCGCGTTTTAACAGCGAGAAAAA
>JBEKZT010000107.1:0-6889 GCA_049509595.1 Verrucomicrobiota bacterium | reverse complement strand
GATCCTGCATAGCCAGCCTGACTTCCATCAGGATTTAAGCAGCCCGAATGAAAATTATTTGGCGTTACAATCCTAACCTCATTTTCTGTCTCAAAAGTTTTATCCTTAATGAATGCGATATTAGTTAAATCGGGTGCCTTATCTCCCAATTTGTGAGATTTGAAATCCACATATTTGATGCGCCCCACTCTACTGACGAGCCTATAGCCGTCGGGAATCTGAAAGGTGGCAGCAAGTTGTTTCACGGTGGATCGAATCGCAATTCCTTTTCCCTCGTCTCCATATTTTTTCCACATATCAACCGACTCTAATCTTCCGATAAACCAACAATTGACCACAAACATATTACGGCCATCGTCGCCAGTTCTACCGTGTTCCGCCGTGGCCACCATATGTTCCCATAATCCGATAGACTTGCACTTTTCCACAGCTTCACGATCTTCTGCTAATTTCAAGACGAAGGCACGAGCTCCTTCGGGGTTTGTGCATTCAAATTTGTCTTGGAGAGCTCCAAACCGGGAAAACCACATTGCCGCAAGTTCCAACAACGACAGAAATCGATCGAGCGGTAAATAACGCAGGACATCTATTTTGCTGCAATCTTCTTCCGGCGAAAAACCTTGAGTAACCAAAGGAGAAACGATTGCTCCGCTTAACGAGTCTGTGACAGAAGGATTCATTGAATTCTAAAACATCGCTAGAAACTCCTTCTCATCAATAATCTTCACGCCGAGCTTTTGCGCCTTGTCGAGTTTTGAGCCGGCTTCTTCGCCGGCCACCACAAAATCCGTTTTCTGGCTCACGCTGCCGCTCACTTTGCCGCCGAGCGCTTCAATTTTCGCCGCCGCTTCCTCGCGTTTCAGCGTCGGCAGCGTGCCGGTGAGGACAAAGGTTTTTCCGGCGAACGGCCCGGCCTTGGCGCGCGGTTGAAACAGTTCGGAGCGGAAATTCAATCCGGCGGCGCGCAACCGTTCGATGAGTTTTTGATTCCGCGCGTCGCCATGCCAGTTCACGAGGCTTTGCGCGATGACTTCGCCGATGTCCTCGGCCTCGGCCAGTTGCTCGGCGTTCGCGGCGAAAATGTCGTCGAGCGTCGGGAAATGCCGCGCGAGCGATTTCGCGCCGCCCGCGCCGACGTGCAAAATTCCGAGGCCAAAAATCAACCGCCACAGGTCGCGCGATTTGCTGGCGGCGAGGGCGTCGAGAAAATTCTTCGCGGATTTTTCCGCCATGCGTTCGAGGTTCGCCACGTCGTCGGGTTTGAGCGAATAGAGATCGGCCACGTCGCGCACGAGATTGTTTTTCACAAGTTGCGCCGCGAGGACTTCGCCGCCGCCTTCGATGTCCATCGCGCCGCGCGCGCACCAGTGCTCGATGCGCCCGCGAATCTGCGCGGGGCAATCGGGATTCACGCAGCGCCAGACCGAGCCTTCTTCTTCTTCATCTCGGAGGGACGAGCTCCGCGAGTCCCCATCTTTCCCGTCTTTCGATTTGGTTTGGGGCTCGTGGAACTCGTCCCTCCGGACTGAACGGGAAACCTTTGAGCCGCATTCGGGACAGGTTTTCGGAAAATTAAATTTCTTCTCGCCGCCGCCGCGCTTTTTCAAAACGACGTTGACGACGGCGGGAATGACTTCGCCGGCTTTTTCAATCGTCACGGTGTCGCCGATGCGGATGTCTTTTTCGCGGATGTAATCCTCATTGTGCAGCGTGGCGCGGCTGATGGTGCTGCCGGCAAGAAAAACGGGTTCGAGTTCGGCCACGGGCGTGAGCGCGCCGGTGCGCCCGACCTGGATGGTGATCGAATTTAATTTTGTCTCCGCCTGTTCGGGCGCGTATTTGTAGGCGATGGCCCAGCGCGGCGCCTTGGCGGTGAACCCGGCGCGTTCGCGTTGCGCGAAGGAATTCAACTTGATGACCGCGCCGTCGGTTTCGTAGGGAAATTTTTTGCGGATTTTGTCCAGTTCGTGGATCGCGGTAATCAATTCTTCCGCCGAATTACAATGCCAGATTTTTTCCGGCGTCTTGAAGCCGAGTTTTTTCAGCCACGCGAGAAGTTCGGATTGGGAAACGATGCTTTGCGCGCCAAGTTCGGCGATTCCGTAAATCACCATGTCGAGCGGACGCGTAGCGACGATTTTCGGATCGAGCTGCTTGAGCGAGCCGGCGGCGGTGTTGCGCGGATTGCCATAAAGTTCCTCGCCTGCGGCTTTGCGCTCGGCGTTGAGTTTTTCAAAACCGGCGATTGGCATGAACACTTCGCCGCGAACTTCAAGCACCTGCGGTGCGGCGATTTTGAGCGGCACGCTGCGGATGGTTTTGAGATTTGCGGTGACGTCGTCGCCTTCGGTGCCGTTGCCGCGCGTCGCGCCGGTGACAAGCACGCCGTTTTCGTAACGCAGGCTGATGGCGACGCCGTCCACTTTAGGTTCGACGACCCAATCCAGTTTTTCGCCGGGCAAAAGTTTTTCCAGACGTTTGACGAAATCGCGGATTTCTTCTTCCGAATAAGTATTGTCCAGACTCATCATCGGCACGGAATGCCGGACGGATTTGAATGCGCTCAACGGCGCGCCGCCGACGCGCTGGCTCGGCGAATCGGGCGCGGTGAGTTCGGGAAATTCTTTTTCGAGTTCGAGCAGTTCGTGATACAGCCGGTCGTAATCGCGGTCGGAAATTTTCGGCTTGGCCTCGACGTAATAGGCGCGGTCATGTTGGCGAATTTCCTCGACCAGTTGCGCGTGGCGTTTTTTGGCGGCGGCTTGCGTCACGGAAAAATGTTAGCGTGAAGTGGGACAGGCTTCCAGCTTGTCTTTGACAGGCAAGATGCCTGTCCCACTATAAAAACCTTTTTGACCGGACGGCTTCGCGCCTCTACGCTGCAGTCGTGCGACCCAGTCTTGCCAAAACCCTTGAAATTACCGACGTGCAGTTGTTGCGCCGCGTGCCGCTGCCGCGTTCCTACACGAATTATCTGGGGCGCGAACTTTTTCTCTTCCTGCTGACGGTGCAAGGATTGGGCGCGTTTGCGCTGATCACGCTGGGCGTCATCTTGAGAAAATTCCGCGTGGCACCGAATGTGATGAGGCCGTTGATCCGCCGGGAAATCGTCCGCGCGGGACTCGGCCTGCTGCCGATGTTTTTGTTCGTGGCGACCGCGCTCGGTTTTCTGGTGATCGGGGAGACGGTTTCGACTTTGGCGCGTTTCGGTGCGATTAAATACATCGGCACGGTGATGGTGGTCGTGGTGGTGCGCGAACTGGGGCCGCTGCTGGCGGCGTTTCTGGTGCTGGCGCGCGTGGGAACGGCGAATGTCATCGAACTCGGCATGGCGCGCGCGACGGGAGAGGTGGAGGCGCTGGAAACTTTGGGCATTGATCCGGTGCATTATTTGATCGTGCCGCGCGTGATCGGAATGGCGACAGGAGTTTTTTCACTGACGGTTTATCTCATCATCGGCGCGCTGGTGAGCGGTTACTTGTGCGCGTTTTTGCAGGACGTGCCGTTGACGCCGGGCGATTATTTCAAACAACTGGTGGAATCGCTGGGCTGGCTGGATTTCGCGTTGCTGGCGTTGAAGACCATCGCGTTCGGATTTTTCATCGCGGTCGTGACGTGTTATCACGGGCTGGCGCAACCGTTGCGGCTCGATGATGTTTCGCGCGTGGCGGTGCGCGCGGTGACGCAGGGCATCGTCGTGTGCGTGTTGATTGATGCGCTGTTCATTTTTCTTTATCTCGTCGCATGAGCGAAAATTCCAAAACGGCGGTGATCGAAATGCTTGGCGCAGAAGTCTGTTCCATGCGCGAAACCGGCCTGGCGACGCTCGCAGATGTGAACTGGACGGTCGCACCGGGAGAATTCTGGGTTGTGGCCGGGCAGCAACAATCGGGCAAAAGCGATTTGATGATGATGACCGCCGGACTGATGCCGCCAGCGAAGGGCAGTTGCAAAATTTTTGGAATTGAAACGCAAAGTTTTGGCGAAGCGGAACTTGCCGACCGTCTGCGCGTTGGATTTGTTTTTGAGAACGGGCAATTGTTCAACCGGCTGACGATTGCGGAAAATGTCGCGCTGCCGTTGCAATATCACAAAGATTTGCCGCCGGGTGTGGCGGAAGAAAAGGTGCGGGCGCTGCTGGAATTGCTGGAATTGAAACCGCTCGCCGACGTCACGCCGTCGAACGTCGGCGTAAGCTGGCTCAAGCGCGCGGCACTGGCGCGGTCGCTGATACTCCAGCCGGAACTGCTGCTGCTCGACAATCCGCTGAACGGACTCGGCGCGCGCCACGCGAAATGGTGGCTGCATTTTCTCGACCAATTATGGCGCGGTCACGAATGGTCCGGCGGCAAACCGATGACGATTGTCGCGACTGCGGAGGATTTGCGCCCATGGAAAAACGACGCGCGCCGGTTCGCGCTGCTGCGTGAAAAAAAATTCAGCCTGCTCGGTTCGTGGAGTGAAGTCGCGTCGCAAGACGACACGATCGTGATGGAATTGATGGAAGTCTCGCTGGACACAACAATGTTACGAAAGGAATAAATCATGGCACTTCAGGATTTGACCCCGCAACTGCGGACGCGTTTGAGCCGGATGGAGCGCGTCGTGGGGTGGTTCGTTTCACTGGCGACGGCGCTGCTGTTGTTTGGTTTTGGTTATTACATTTATCACACGGCGGAGCGCAAGGGCTGGTTCAAGATCAAGGCACCATTTTTCACCTACGTCAAAAGCTCGGAAGGTTTGAATGTCAACGACCCGGTCGTGATGATGGGTTTTCAAGTCGGCCAGATCACGCTCATTCACGCGATGCCGCCGGGCGACCCGCACAACGTCCACGTGGAATTTGAAATTACCGATCCCTATTTCCGCTACATCCGGACCGGCGGCTCATTCGTGAAAGTGAACTCGGCGGATTTTCTCGGCAAGCGCGAGCTTGAAATCACGCGCGGCACGAACGGACTCGGCAGCTACGAAGTTGTAGTCACGCAGCCGATTTCGGTTTTGAGTCTGGATGATGCGAAAAAATTGGCGGTCGAATCGCCCGGCCAGTGGCAGCTTGCCCAGGATGTGCTGGATGAAAACTCAAACGTCGTTTTTCACGCCTACGACCATGTGGAAACCGTGCTCGACGAAAGCAACGCCGCGCTGCTCGCGCAATGCGCGTTTGAATCCAATTCCATTTACGTCTACGACAACACTGAAAAAGACAAAGACCACATCGTCGCCTCATGGTATCGTCCCAAACATCGCTACCAAAATTTCACGCCCACTTCCGAGGATGCGTATCTGCACGCCGTGGAGACGCCGCCAATTTCCGACCAGTTGCAGGCGATGGTTTTGCAGGTGCAAACGGCGCTGCCGAACATTCTGGGTTTGACCAACCAGATCGCCGCCGTCCTTTCCAACAGCATCGCCGCCACGGCAAATCTGAACACCGACCTTGTCGAAGCGCGGCCTTTGCTGACCAATTTCACCGGCATCAGCGACCAGTTGAAAGGGCCGGGTGGCGTGCTGACCTGGGCGCTCGGCACTAATGGCAGCGAACAACTGCAAGATGCCTTGACCCATGCGAACGCAACGCTCGCCGGCACCGACACCAATCTGACCGCGATTCTTTTCCATCTCGCCGACATCACGAGCAATCTCAACATGCAGGTGCAGGAAAATACAAACATGCTCGGCAGCATTTCAAAAATTGTCATCGACACCGACGACTTCATCCAGGGGTTGAAGCATCACTGGCTGTTGCGTTCGGCATTCAAAAAGGAAAATCAAAAGCCGGCGAACAAATAGCCTAGTCGGATTCCCCGACCAGCCGCCGCAAGCGCTTGAGCATCGCCCCGGCAAAACGTTCGTAATGCATCAGCGGACGACCGTGGATTTTGATTTCGTCAACCGTCGCCAGCGTCATGCAAAAATCCAAATCATGAAATCCGCGCCCGCGTTTAACGCGGCGCAGCCAGCGGCTCAATTCGGTGATTTCCTCAATTTCATCTTTTTGGCCGACAAAGAAGGAAATGCCCCAGTCATCGCGGCGCAAAAAGCCCTCGCTTTCGCCTTTCTGATTGAACCACGAATCGCAGAGTAAAATGGAAAGCGATTGTCCGCGCGTTTCACCAATCCGGTAAAAAACGATTTGAGCATCGCTTTCGCAAAAGTGGTCGAACGCGATGTCCAATGCGTCCTCGGGCGGAGGCATGAATTTGGTTTGAAAACCGAAACGGAAGGCGCCCGGCGCTGTCCGTGATTTTTCAAAACAAAGATTTTCTTCGAAAAGCCAGAACACATCCGTCCCGAAACCACGCTCGGCAAGAATTTTCCGCCACGCGATGACCGCGTCGGATAACGTCGGGCGGATGAACTTGGCGGTTGACTCCATGGCCGGATTCTAACCGGAATTTTTCCGAAACCAATCCACAAATAACGGGATGCCTTCCTCGATTTTCACGCGCGGATGGTAGCCGAGCATCGCCTGCGCCTTGGAAATGTCCGCGAACGTGAGGGGCACGTCGCCCGGCTGCGGCGGCTGGCGGTCAATCACCGCCTTTTTGCCGAGCGCGGCTTCGAGCAATTCGATCAAATAACTCAACTTCACCGCCTGCGATTCGCCGAGATTGAAAATTTCAAAACCAAATTTCCGTCGCGTGCAGGCGATGATGCCGTCCACCGTGTCGCTGATGTAGGTGTAATCGCGCGCCGTGCCGCCGTCACCAAAAACGGGAATCGGTTTGCCCGTGTGAATAAGCTGCGCGAATTTATGGATCGCCAGATCGGGACGCTGGCGCGGGCCATAGACGGTAAAAAAACGCAGCATCGCCACGTCCATGCCATAAACGTGATGATACACATGGCCGAGCGCCTCGCATGCCAGCTTGCTCGCCGCGTAGGG
>JBEKZT010000106.1:0-6890 GCA_049509595.1 Verrucomicrobiota bacterium | reverse complement strand
TATCAGTCCAATCGGTCACTGAGCGCGAGAACGTGCGACAGGGTTTGACGGAATTGCGCGAGGCGTTGCTGCGCCTGCACAAAGTGTTGATGGATTCTGAACGCACCACTTATGAACAGACTTTTGGCAAAATTGCGTCGCCGTATCAGTTCCTGCAACTGCTGACGACGGACGCGTGGTTCGCGTGGCTGCGTCCGTTGACACAGCTCATCGCCGCGATGGATGAAATGCTGGAGGCGAAGGAGCCATTGACGATGGCCGGGGTGAAGGCGCCGGCGGACCAGGCCAGGGCTTTGCTGGTGGCGACGGCGGGTAACGATGGATTTGCCGGGCATTACGACGAGGCGTTGCAACGCGATCCAGAGGTGGTGTTCGCCCATGCGGAAGCGGCGAGGTGCTTGCGCACGGCCACTGCTTGCGTAGGGACACCAATGACTCCTGTCAGGGACGAAAGAAAAAGTTAGGTTAAACGACCGTCCTCAATCCGGGCCTCTACTCCGAGGAGAGGAAGAAATCATTCGCTGTCCTCCTGAAAATTTGTGCATCGGAAAAGATATTTGATGAGTGTCATGCTCTTTTGAGATTATTTTTTCCCTCGATGGTGTGCAAGGGAGCCATTGACTATCCGGTTGATCATTCAATGGGCATAACCGACTCGGAACATAGTCGGACTGCTGTTAAGGGTTTGATAGTCCAACACCAATCCTTTATTCGACAGCACGACTTTCGCCATGAACATTGGTTTATTCCCGTTCCCGGCCAAGTGTTGCGTCGGCAACAATCGTTTGGCCGATACCACAAACAGCGGGGAGTTGGCAGTGACCTTTGTGGAACTGCTTTGCGGCGAAGGCAATTGTAACAGTTCATCAGCCAAGGCTATCACGGGTACTTCTTCCACCAAAATTTGCTGCCCAGCCACTGTAATCCATTCTTTGGCCACCAATGCTCCACCATCATGGGTATTTGTTCCCAACATGTAGGCTCTGCCTAATGTCAATTTCATTACGCCAAAATCCAGCTTATCATTGCTTAACATCATCCCGGCCTGTGCCGGCAGTTGGCTTGAGGTTACTGTTGGCTGTGGCGGGTTAAAGAATTCCGTCATAAATTGAAGCCGGGTGTTTTGTGGATTGAAATTGAAAACCTCAGGCACTGGCGGCTGTTCCATTAAAATGATGTCCTGCTCAAATCCACCTATCTTATAGGTGTAAAGCAAATCGGCCTTCAAACCGGTGAACGCATCGGGATAAATCACTTGATTGGAACTAACCAGTTCGCCAACGCTGTTGGTCAATTGGGCAATGAGCACTCTGTTCGAGCCGTCGTCATAGCTCAATCCGACTGGCCGGCTGTTAAAGACCTTGCCCTCCGGTGTCACCATTCTTATTTCACCCTGATAAATGTCCGCCGGAAAATAAACCTGATGCTGGCCGTTGGTGGCCACCGCTCCGCTGCCATCAGGCAAGACATCAATTTTTTCCTGGCTGGCAACCCACTGGCCGTTGACCAGATGGTTTAAACCAGTCAGCACTTCCACAAAGGTTTGATTGGTTTGATAGCTGGTATGGCCGTGGGTATCGGTGCTCTGGACAATTTTCTGCCAGACCCGCGAGTTTCCATTCTGTTGCCCGATCTGATAACCGGCAATCGTTTCCGAGGGTTGCGCCGAAGTTACGCCGATTAAACCACAGGACGCCACAAGAATGGCGAGTATTTTTTTCATAGGCGTAACCTGCCTGTCAGCGGTTGGTTTTGCCAGTTTGGCAGCGGCGCGATTTCTGCGCGGGTTATGGTGGTTTTGTGCAGGACATTTTTCACCATGCCCAACAAATTCTCCAAGGTATAGGGCTTGAGCAGCATCTTAGCGGGTAGTAGCCAGGGGTGCATGGCAAATTCCCAAGTAGGCATAATTCCTGTGGCCATGATAATTGGCAGCGTCATACGCGCGGTGTAAATCTTCTTTAGCAACTCAACACCGGATAACTTTGGCATGTGCTGGTCGGTGATCAACAGATCGTAACTCTTGAGTTGAAGAATGTCCCAAGCGACAGACCCATCTTCAGCGGCATCCACATGATAGCCGGAGTCAATTAAAATTTCAGCGCTCAGATGGCGGATCTCACGATTGTCCTCCACCACGAGAATGCATTGGTGAGCATTCGATTTGCATTGAGATGGTTCGCATCTTGGGTCATCAACTTGCAAAATATATTTGGCAGTCATTGACACCACTATAGGTGGGAATATTTTGCGGTGGTATGGGGTATTCACCCCATGATTTTCGTGAAGGAAATATTTTCGGCGCGGTGTCTAGTTATTAAAACTTTTCCGCACCCGGTTTCGATCGGCGACT
Organism: Verrucomicrobiota bacterium; assembly: GCA_049509595.1. GTDB lineage: Bacteria > Verrucomicrobiota > Verrucomicrobiia > Limisphaerales > UBA11358 > UBA11358. Next base: position 4,537 of record JBEKZT010000106.1, on the reverse strand, counting down.
TCATCGAAGCGTTGTCGGCAACCATAGGGTTATACCCCATAGATAAATATCGACCCACCACATAATATTACTACAGAAAATGAAGGCAAATGAATTGCCATCAAAAAACGAAAGAAAAATTATGCAAACAAAATCCATATGCAGTGATAGAACTTCAAAGGTCGCCAAATTCAGCGTTGCCCCGAGTCCGGGGCTGAAATGTAGAACGTTACTTTGGCTCGCGTTGCCGTTCGCTTTGACGGCCGGCTACGCTGCCGATCCCAATTGGTCGGCCATTGCCAATGGCGATACTCATACGCCAGCTCCGATAGCAGCGTCTGTTTCCGACCGTCAGGTGGCGGACAATGTGATCAACCGTGAGATTTTCGAGATGTATCTAACGGATACAAGTTATCGCTTCTCCAGAGTGATCACGGTTAATGACGGAGTGGTGACTTTATACAGCCCCATGGATAACAATGTCGAACCGCAGCCGGACAGCGCCCAACAGCAGAAAATTAATGATAAAATACTGGCACTCCCCGGCGTAAATCAGGTGATTTTCCGACAACAGTCTGAACATGGTAACGTGGCGTCAACACCGGCACCGGCCCAACCGGCAATCCCCCAAGTAGCTGGAAACTAACAGTGTACCCGATATAAAAATAATCGAAGGTTGATCAAAAGCCGGAACGAGTAATCGTTCCGGCTGTTTTTGTTCAGCCACCGAACGCGGCGTATTTTTTAATTCCACGCCGCCACATGAAACGCGCGAGCGCATACGAAAGCAGCACCCAGCCGGATTGCACCAACATTCCGCGCAGTAAATCCGCGCCGGCGATTTTTCCCATGTAAATGCTGACGGGAAAATAAAGTTGATACGGAAACGGCGTGAAGAAAAGTGCGCGCTCAAGCGCGTGCGGCAATATATCGAGCGGAAACATGTGTCCGCTGGCGATGTATTCGAAGGCGAACAGGATGAAAATATACGTGGAAACTTCGAGCACCCAAAACGCAAGCATCGCCATTGCGTAGGAAAGAAAAAATTGCAGCAGCGCCGTCAGCATCAGCGAAATAAAAAAGAACGCCGCCGCCGGCGCATTTGACGGCAGCACAAAGTATTGTTGCCAGCAAAGAATGAAAATTGTCAGCGGCACGGACGCGATCATGAGATACGCCACGCGTCCGGAAAAAAACAGGCACAGCCGATACCACAGATAATCCATCGGCTTGAGCAGGAACTGGCTGATGTTGCCCTCACGGATGTCGGCGGCGATCTGCCAGTCATCCTCGTTCACCGCCGTAAGCGCGTCCACAATGGTCACGAGCAGATAATAGGAAATCATTTGCGCCAGTGTGTAACCGGCGATGGCCGAGCCTTTGCCCGCGTAAATCGTGCGCCAGAGCGAAAGCATCGCGATCAGCGGAATCAACCCGAAAAGCGAACGCGTCAAATAATTGAAGCGATACGTCAGGTTGTTTTGAATCCCGATGCCGATGACGTGAAGGTATTTTTTCATTCGCGCACCGGAATTTAAACATGTAAAAGTGAATTGCGAGTTGAAATTTTATTTGCCGAACGGAGCATAACTCATTAGTGTCGCACGAAATTGGCGCAAGCCAATGAATTAAGGAACCAAAAGACGTATGACAAGGAAACCACTGACGGCTGCTGAATTGAACGAATTGGTAGCAGGCCTGAACAGATTATCCCGCAACATCTGGTGGTGCTGGGATCAGGAGGCGCAGGATTTCTTTTACGAACTGACACCGCGCGGCTGGCAGAACATGTTTCACAATCCCGTCGCCGTGCTCCGCGAGGTGTCGGAACAGGAATTGCGTGCGCGGTTGCAGGACAGCCATTTTGCCGCCCGCGCCCGAGCCGTGCTCCATGATTTTCAATCCTATCTCGCGGACAACAAAACGTGGGCGCACCAGCACGCACCGGAGTTGCACAAAAATCCCGTCGCGTATTTTTCCGCCGAGTTCGGCTTCCACGAATCGCTGCCAATTTCGGCGGGGGGTCTGGGAATCCTCGCGGGCGACCACGCGAAATCCGCGAGCGATTTGGGTTTGGGCTTTGTCGGCATTAGTTTGTTTTACCGCGAAGGTTATTTCCAGCAGGCGATTGACTCAAACAACTGGCAGACGGAATTTTACAATCCCGTTGACCCGGCCAACGTGCCGGTCGAACCCGTTCTGAATCCCGAAGGTGGGCGGCTGAAATGCAGCGTGGAGATCGGAATGAATGTCGTCGCGTTTCAGGCATGGCGCGTCAACGTCGGTCGTGTGCCGGTCTATTTGCTCGACACGAACCTGCCGGAGAACGAGCAGCATTTTCGCGATCTGACTCTGCGCGTTTACGGCGGCGACAGCACGACGCGCATCATGCAGGAAATTTTGCTGGGCATCGGCGGCGTCCGGTTGCTGCGTGCGCTTGGTGTCGAGCCGTCGGTGTTTCACATGAACGAAGGCCACGCGGCGTTTCTGACGCTGGAATTGATCCGCGAAAAAATGGCCGCCGGGAAAAATTATTCCGACGCCCTCGTCGAGACGAAAGCGCATTGCCATTTTACCACGCATACGCCGGTCGAGGCCGGACACGACCGTTTCACGCCCGACCTGATGAATTATTCGATGCAACGGTATTGTGGACAACTGTCCGTGCCGTTCACGAACATCCTCGGCTTGGGTCGCGTGAATCCGCAGAACGCGCAGGAAACATTTTGCATGACGGTGCTGGCGCTGAAACTTTCCCGCGCGGCCAATGGTGTCAGCGAATTGCACGGACAGGTCAGCCGCGAGATGTGGCAATCGCTTTATCCGAACACGCCCGTTGAGAAAGTTCCGATCGGCCACATCACGAACGGAATCCATCTGCTCGGCTGGATGAAAGGCACAGTGCGAAAATTCTGGCGGAAGAAACTGACCAACGGCGGCGCAGGTGAAATGCCTGAAGACACGGCACTCTGGAGCGCCCGCGCAGGCGTAAACTGGTCGGCCACGATCCACGACTGCGAATTCTGGAAAAAAATGCTCGACCCGGAATTTTTATCGGACGAGGAGCTTTGGGCGTTGCGCTACAAATTGCGGCGCGAACTGATTGAATTCGCCCGCCGCCGTCTGCTGCTCCAAAACCAGCGCATGACGCAGGGCGATTACATCCGCTTCGACCATTTGCTGAATCCCGACGCACTGACCATCGGCTTCGCGCGCCGCTTCGCCACTTACAAACGCGCGCCGCTCATTTTCCAGCAGTTCGACAACATCGTAAAACTCGCGCACGACAAACAACGTCCCGTGCAATTCATTTTCGCCGGCAAGGCGCATCCCCGCGACGACGAAGGCAAACGCTTCATCCAGCAGATCATTCACTTGAGCCAGCACAGCGAACTCATGGGCAATCTTGTCTTCATTGAAAATTACGACGTCCACGTCGCGCGGCAGATGGTGAGCGGCTGCGACATCTGGCTGAACAATCCCCGCCGCCCGCTCGAAGCCTCCGGCACGAGCGGCATGAAGGCGAGCTGCCACGGCTGCATGAACATGAGCATCCTCGACGGCTGGTGGCGTGAAGGCTATGACGGCACGAACGGTTTTGCCATCGGCGAAGATTCGCAGCCGAGCAATGTCGCGGAACAGGACCGGCTGGACAGCGCGAATCTTTACAAGACGCTGACCGAGCAGGTCGTGCCGCTGTTTTTCGAGCGCGACGTCCACGGCATCCCGCGCAAATGGCTTCAGCGCATCCGCCGCACCATGGTCACGCTCGTGCCGCAATTCACCACCGACCGCATGGTCAAGGAATACACGACTAAATATTATTTGACGAAATGAAGGTGGTTAGTCTCAATCTATGCGCGCCGTTTGATTGATTGACGAACGGCAGGCGAGAACCGCCGCTGGTGCTAGAATTAAAGCTGCAAACAATTGCAGCCTTAAAAATTATGAAGCCGCGCATTTGTCTCGTAATAGTAATCGGGCTGCTCGCGGGTCTGCATCCGGCCACGGCTCAAGTCAGCTTCGCGCCCGTTGTCAATTATTCCGTGAGCCAAATTGCTACGCTCACGGCAGCGGATATCAACGGCGATGGCAAGCTGGATTTGATTACAGCGAATTTTGGAAGCGGCAGTGGTAATACTCTGACGGTGTTAACAAACAACGGCAGTGGTAGTTTTGGTTCCAATACTACCTATACTGTAGGCGCAGGCCCTATTTCGGTTGTGGCGGCGGACGTCAATGGCGATGGCAAGCTGGATTTGATTACAGCAAACATTGTTAATGTAAACACAGGCACACTAACAGTGTTAACAAACAATGGGAACGGCGGGTTTGGTTTCAACGCCACCTACACTTTGGGCGTCGGGCCGACTTGTGTCATAGCGGCGGATGTCAAGGGTGATGGCAAGGTAGATTTGATAACCGCGAATCAGGGTTACAATACACTCACACTGTTAACGAATAATGGCAGTGGCGTTTTTGGTTCCAATGCTACTTATACTGTGGACACAGAACCTTTTTCAGTCACGGCGGCGGATGTCAACGGCGATGGCAAGCT
>JBEKZT010000105.1:0-7001 GCA_049509595.1 Verrucomicrobiota bacterium | reverse complement strand
AGTTAATTTAAGATTTGCGCCCGCGCATAAAATCGTAAATCGTGAATCACAAATCATAAATTCATTATGCCTTCATTCGACATTGTTTCGCAGGTCAACACGATGGAAATCGAGAACGCCGTCAACCAGTCCAAAAAGGAACTGGCCAACCGTTTCGACTTCAAGAACACCAAATGGGAAATCGTTTTGGAAAAGACGGAAATCAAACTCACCGCCGACAATGAATTCAAAGTCAGCACGCTCAACGAGATCGTCATCGGCAAGCTCGCCAAGCGCGGCATCAGCATGAAAAGTATCGAGCAATGCCTGCCGGACATCTCGCCGCTCGGCCACGCGCGGCAGAGCATCAAAATAAAAAATGGCATTGCCAGCGACGTGGCAAAACAGATCACTGGCTTCATCCGCGACGGCAAGTTCAAGGTGACGACGCAGATTCAGGGCGACGAAGTGCGCGTGAACGGCAAGAGCCGCGACGAATTGCAGACTGTCATCGCCGCCGTGCGCGCCCATGAATTTCCCGTGGCCGTGCAGTTCGTGAATTTCAGGGAATGAAAATACTTAAAGGTTAAATTTTATGAATCAGAACATTGATATAATCGGAGTAATACTTGATTGCGTAATTTTTGCAGGAAGCGCGTGTATCATTTGCTTTCCGCTCGACAAAAAACGTATTCGTGCGCGTTGGGCAAATTTTCTTTTTGTTGCAACTGGATTGATCGGAATCTTGGTTCATGTTGTGTGGCTTGCATATGATATGCGTTGGATCATGCTTGATGGAAATGCTGGTTCCGCAATCCGTATGGAACTTCATTTTGTTAATGGGATACTCGTTGGTTTCCTTTTGGCTTTAATTTTTTCCGGCCAATTGCGTGGTATTAAACGACCAGTAGAAAATTAAATCTCCACCACCTGCTGATATTTCGGCACGATTACTTCGGCTTTTGGTTTCATCGCGTGCTAAATTTCTTCGCCGTCGGGAAGTTGTCCGGGTTGCAGAAAGGTTTTAATCAGTTCGCCCTCGCCGCAAACAGTCATGCCGGAGAATTTTTTGAACCAGCGGCCATGCGGAACTTCGGGTTCGGTGTCCAGCCAGCGGGCGAGCAGGATGATTTGTTCGTGGGAAACGGCGCGCTGGCGCATTCGTGTTAAAAGATGCCGCAGCAGTGCTTCGGGCACTTTCTGGCGGCGGACTTTAGGCATGAGGTTTGCCGCCGTAGAAACCGCGCACAATTTCTTCTTGCAGCCGGTCGGCTTGAGCCGGGTCTTTCGCGTCAACCATCCGCCTGGTCAATTCGCCCAGTTCATCGGGATCAAGCGGGCGGTCTTTGCCGGACAGTTGGTGTTCGCGCGCCAAATCCAAGGCAAATCGGAGCACACGCGATTGCTCCGCGCGCGGCAGATGCTTGATTTCTTCAATCACATCGGTTGCACTCATGGCAAAAAGATAGCACTAAAATTTTGCCGGGCAATCATCAAATCTCCGCCGCCTGCTTGTATGCCGGCACGATGACTTCGGCTTTCGGTTTCATCGCGCGTAAGGTTTCCGCGTGAGCGAGGCATTGCGTTTCTTCGCCGTGGATGCAGACGATTTTCTTGAGGTCGCCGGAAAGGTTTTCGACGTAGCGCTTCAATTCATTTTTGTCCGCGTGGCCGGAATAGGTGTCGAGCGAAATGATTTTCGCGCGGACGCTGTAAGGTTCGCCGAAAATGTTCACGGGATTTTTGCCCGCGACGATTTGATTGCCGAGCGTGCCTTCCGCGCAGTAGCCGATGAAGAGGACGAGATTCTTCGCATCGCCGAGATTGTTTTTCAAATGATGCCGGATGCGCCCGCCTTCGCACATGCCTGACGCGCTGATGATGATCATCGGCTCGTGCCGGTCGTTGAGTTTTTTGGAATCCTCGGCGCTCGCGATGTAAGTGAGATTGTTCATGCCGAACGGGTCTTCGTTGTTGCAGAGCGTGTCGTAGATCGTCGGGCGCAGACATTCGGGATGTTTTTTGTAAATGGCCGTCGCGTTCACGCTCAACGGGCTGTCCACAAAAATCGGGATGCGCGGCAGTTTGCCGGCGCAAATCAGTTCGTGCAGCACATAAACAATCTGCTGCGTGCGCCCGACGGAAAACGCGGGAATAATAATTTTTCCTTTTTGCGCGAGCGTTTCGCCGACGTATTTGTTGACCAAATCGTCCGCGTCCGGGCGATCTTCGTGAACGCGTCCGGCGTAGGTGGATTCGATTTGCAAATAATCCACGTTCTCGACCGGCATCGGGTCGCGCAACAGTTCATCGCCGCCACGCCCGATGTCGCCGGTGAACAGCCAGCGGAATTTTTTGCCATTTTCCTGAATGTCCAAAATCACCTGCGCCGAACCGAGAATATGTCCGGCGTCGCGAAACGTGACGCTCACGCCCGCGACCGGCGAGAAAGTTTTTTCGTAATCGTGCGCGACGAGTTGCTGCACGCATTTCTGCGCGTCGGGCGTCGTGTAAAGCGGCTCGACGGGCGGCTGATGTTTTTTGGCGCGGACTTTGGAAACGAAAATCGCGTCCTGCTCCTGGATGTGCGCGGAGTCCAAAAGCATGATGCCGCACAAATCTTTTGTTGCGGAAGTGCAATGAATCGGGCCGTCATAATTTTTGCAGAGCGCCGGCAGTTTGCCTGCGTGATCCAGATGCGAATGGCTCAAGACAGCGGCGTCAACGATTTTTGGGTCGAACGGAAAATTCCGGTTGAGCAGTTCCGATTCCGCGCGATGGCCTTGAAACAAGCCGCATTCGAGCAGCAGTTTTTTACCGTTGACCTCGATGAGATACATCGAGCCGGTGGTCGTGCGCGCCGCGCCGAAGAAGTGGATTCGCATAATGGTTCAGGCCAAAGGTGAACGCATTATTCGCGAATCGCCAGACAAAATCGTTCTCCGTGATGCAATAATGTCTCCGGCAGCCGTCGTTCGAGCAGACCGTGCCATAATTCCTGGCACGACGCAGTCTTGCCTCACCAAACGGAATTATTTTCAATCACCGAACAATTTTTTTAATTGCTCGCGTGCAGTGGCTTCGCGTTTGTTAATTTCGCTTTTCGGCGTCCAAACGCGGCGGACAAAATCAAAATACTCGCAAAAGTTTCCGACGTGCTTTTCCAGCACCGGCTCGGCCCGGCGTTCGCGGCATTGTTGTGCCACGCGCGGATCGTAGCTCGCACAATTCAAGCACACGCGAAGATCCGCACGGCATTTCATGCAAGCTTCGCCGCGACCCGGCTGGCCGCTCAACGTCCAGGGTTCGCCGCAATTGTGGCAGTGCCGTGTCATGCGCCCATCTTAATTTAAAGCCGATAATTCCGCCAGTGCTTGCGCCGTGACTTCACGACGGTTTAGAATTTCCCTGCACAAACGAATGAATCCCGAACCATTGATGACTTTGTCGCGCCGTTTCGCGATGGGCGAAATTCTCCAGCCCGCCGTCATTGTCGGCGCGCTCGGTTATTTCGTGGACGTTTACGACCTGATCCTTTTCAGCATCGTGAGAACCGCCAGCCTGAAGGATTTGGGTTTTTCCGGCGACCAGCTTTTGGTGCAAGGCATCCATTTATTGAACTTGCAAATGCTTGGAATGCTCGCTGGCGGAATCGCCTTTGGAATTCTCGGCGACCGTCTGGGCCGGGTCGTTTTACTTTTCAGTTCAATCTTGCTCTATTCAACGGCGAACATCGCCAACGGCCTCGTTCATTCCGTTGAGGCTTATGCTGTGTGGCGGTTCATCGCGGGTTTTGGTCTCGCCGGTGAACTCGGCGGCGGCATCACGCTCGTTTCCGAAGTTCTTTCCAAAGAAGCGCGCGGTTACGGCACGATGATCGTTGCTACCGTCGGGGTTTTTGGTGCGGTTATCGGTGGACTCGTTGCCGATTTGGTTCACTGGCGTAATGCATATTTTATTGGCGGCGGACTGGGATTGCTTCTGCTCGTGCTGCGCATGAGTGTGGCGGAATCCGGAATGTTCAAACAACTGCGAACCAACCCGACACGAGTCGTGCGCGGACATTTTCCCGCGTTGTTCACGAAGTGGAAATGCTTCGTGAAATATCTCCGTTGCATCCTTATCGGCTTGCCGCTGTGGTTTGTCATCGGCATCCTTGTAACGTTTTCACCGGAATTCGCAAAAGCATTGAAGATACAGGGTGAAATCAATGCCGCCCATGCCATCGCCTTCGGCTATCTCGGCATTACGTTCGGCGGATTCGCCAGCGGCTTCTTCAGCCAGCAGTTGCGCTCGCGCAAAAAGGTTATCTTCGCATTCATTCTATTTACGCTCGCTGCAATGGTCGCCTATTTTCTTGCCGCCGGGCAACCTGCCGCGACTTTTTACCTCATCATCCTTTTTCTCGGCTTTGGCGTCGGCTACTGGACGGTGTTTGTGACCGTTGCCGCGGAACAATTTGGCACGAACATCCGCGCTACCGTCGCCACCACCGTGCCGAATTTTATCCGCGGTTCGGTCGTGCCGCTGACGCTCGCGTTTAATTTTTTGAAATTGAGAATGGGAATTATTTCGGGCGCGGCCATCGTCGGAACAATTTGCATTTTGATCGCGCTTTGGGCATTGCGCGGCCTCGATGAAACGTATGGCAAAGAACTCGACTATATCGAGCCAATCTGAAAAAACTGTTGCGGAATGAAACTCGGTTTATTTGGCGGCTCGTTTGACCCGGTTCACCTCGGCCATCTGTTCGTCGCGCAGGCGGCGGTTGAGGAATTCGGCTTGGACAAATTATTTTTCGTTCCAGTGGCGCGATCACCGTTCAAGCCGGAAAGCAAACCCGCGCCCGCTGCCGTTCGACTGCAACTGATCCGGCTCGCGCTTGCAGGCAAAACGAATTACGAAATTGACGAACAGGAAATCCGGCGCGGCGGAATTTCCTACACGATTGAAACTTTGCGTGATTACACCAAACGATTTTCAAAAGCAGAACTATTTTATCTCATCGGTGCGGACAACATTTCCAAATTGACCGAATGGCGCGAAGTAAATGAACTGGCGAAGCTGGCTGAATTCATTGCGATTCCACGACCGGGCGGAATTGTGGCGGAATTTCCAAAACCATTCCGCGGAAGAATTTTAAAAGGCTTTCCGGTTGAGATTTCATCGTCGCAAATCCGCGCGCGAGTCAAGGCGAGTTTGCCGGTTGACAATTTAGTTCCGCCGTTCGTGGGCGAAGCGATCCGCAACAATCAGCTTTATCTTTGAGCGTATCCACCTCAAAATCTCCGCAGATGGATTCAAAGAAACTTGCCGAGCTTTGCCGCGACTTCGCGGACAACAAAAAAGCGGAAAACATTGTCATTCTCGACGTGCGCGATTTGTCGTCGGTTACAGATTATTTTGTGATTGCGTCCGGCACGAGCGAACCGCACCTGCGCGCCATCGTGGAAGAAATCACCGACAGGTTACGCGATCAGCATGACCTCCGTCCGTTGCGCAAGGACGGCTCGATGCAGGGCGCGTGGGTGGTGCTGGATTTTTTCGACGTGATTGTCCACGTCATGCGCACAGACGCACGCGCGCACTACGATCTGGAAGGTCTTTGGGGTGACGCGGCGCGGGTGAAGCCGAAGAAAAGCGCAGGCAAATCTTCCAAATCAATCAGAAAGGCATAAAGACACTAAGATATAATTTTTATCTCTGTGTCGCGATATCTTTTTGATTAAATATTTTTCATCGGAATCTCGTTCGATGCTTTGACCATTTCGTCCAGCAGCTTTTTGAAATCTTCCAAGCCGGTCGAAGGGATGATAATGGTGTCGCGCCGTCCGCCGACGTCCTCGGTGATGCGCAGGAACCGTCCGCGCGGATTTTCCTTGAGCGTCAAGACAAACGTTTTCCGCTCAATCTGAATCGTCTCGCTTTTCAGCGTGTCTTCTTGAACCGGCGGTTTGGGCGGCATATAAGGACGCCGTCCGAATGGTGATGGTCGTTCGTTTGATATCATAAATTCAACTTCCCGCTGAAGCAGCCCGGTTTGCGGACAATCCAGCTTTGTTAAAATTTCGTTTATGGGACAGGTTTGTCAACTGATAAAAGTTCATAAAATGTTCGCTGCGAGTTCGGCGAGTTCCGAGCGTTCGCCTTTTTGCAATTCAATATGCGCGGCGATGGCTTCGGAACGGAAACGGCTGACGACGTAATTAAATCCGTTTGAAGACGAGTCAACATACGGATTATCAATCTGATACGGGTCGCCGGTGAAGATGATTTTCGTCCCGTGGCCGACGCGCGTGATGATGGTTTTGACTTCGAGCGGCGTCAGATTTTGCGCTTCGTCAATGATCATGAACTGATTGGCAATGCTGCGGCCGCGAATGTAACTGAGCGCCTCGACGACGATGCTGCCGGAACGCATGAGGTCGCCGCTACGTCGGTGATCGTGGCCCATGTTGAGGTCGCTCAACATTTCGAGCGCGTCGTGAATCGGCTGCATCCACGGCGCAAGTTTTTCTTCGAGTGAACCGGGCAAAAAGCCAAGTTCCTTGCCCATTGAAATGGTCGGACGCGCGACGACAAGTCGCCTGAATTCGCGGTCGAGCACTGTGCGTTTCAATCCCGCGGCCATTGCGAGCAACGTTTTTCCAGTACCAGCCTTGCCCATGAGCGTGACGAGTTTAATGCGGTCGTCAAGCAGTGCGTCAAAGGCGTAATGTTGCTCGCGGTTCCGCGGTTTGATGCCCCAGATGCCTTCGCGACAATCAATAATGGGAATGAGTTTTGTTCCCGTCGCGTCCACTTTCGTAAGCGCGGCCTTTTTTGGGTTTGCCTCATCGGTAAGTGTGCAGAATTCGTTCGGAAAATATTTTTTGCCGCCGTTCAATTCCAGTTCACCGTTGGCGCGAAACGCGGCTATTTTGTCCGGGCTGACGGATATCTCCATCATGCCGGTATAAAGATCGGTGATGAACACCCGGTCGGTCTCATAATCTTCCGCTGCAAGGCCGAGCGCGTCGGCT
>JBEKZT010000104.1:0-7004 GCA_049509595.1 Verrucomicrobiota bacterium | reverse complement strand
GATCCTTCTTCAACGGCTTTGACATAGCAGCGGATGCGTTCGCCGACTTGATATTCCTCAATCGAAACACGCTCGCGATTCGGCAGCAGCGCTTCATATTTTCCCAAGTCCAAAATCACGTCTGAACGCTCAAACCGACGCACCGTGCCGCTGACAATGTCGCCGACGCGGTCTTTGAACTCAGTGAAAATCAACGCCTTTTCCGCCTGACGAATTTTCTGCATTAGCGCTTGTTTCGCGAATTGCGAAGCAATACGGCCAAAACCGGTCGGCGTAACTTCTTTTTCGACTTCGTCGCCGACTTGCGCGTCAGGTTTGATGCGACGCGCGTCGAACATGGAAATTTGGTCATGCCTGGAAATGACTTTATCGGAAACAATCAATTTGGCGAATGCCTTGATGTCGCCGTTTTTCTGGTCAATCTCGACGCGCAACTCACGCGCTGGTCCGACCGCCTTTTTGGCGGCAGACAGCAAAGCCTCTTGGACAGCACTGACGAGGACATCACGGTTGATGCCCTTTTCGCGCTCCCAAAATTCCAAGACTGCCAAAAAATCTGCGTTCATAATTCGACGCGGCGTTTGCATCCGGCGAACAAAAAAGTCGGAGATGGGTATCATCCGACTTTCACACGCTGGCCGAACCAGCAAACTTTACCGTTCTTGGCATTTATAATAATTTTTTGGCGGGAAGCCGTCAAGCGCAAATCAATCGCGCCAAATCAAGGTGAAATTAAAACTTTCCGGCTTTTTCCTCAATAATCATAAGAAATACAATAATCCCGCCAACGACAAGACCGACCAAAATGGCTGCGGACAGGACGCGCATTTCATGACGGCGCTGGTCACGTTGCAGTCGGGGGAATAATAATTTTCAAAAATCTGGCATCATGAAATCAAAAAACAGTTTTAATTACTGCTGTGAATTATGACAAACAGATTGTCCGCTCAAAGTTAAGAAGCGGTTACAAGCCGGTGAAATTGAAGAACGCTTCAAGCCCGCGCCTGAAAACTTTTCCACATTTTTGACGGCAGCGAACCGAGCACAATGAAACCAATCTGGCTGACGACAAACAGTGTCAGCCATTTGAACGCCGCATCCGTGAAGCCGTAACTATGCAGGCCGATGCCGAGCATGTTGACGCCGAACCACGACCAGCTCGTGACGATGTTGCCGCCGACGGCACAGATAGCGAGGCCACGCTCGCGAATCATCCCGCCCCAGCGCAAATGCAAGATCAGTGCATTCCACAAAACGATGATGAGCGCGCCATTTTCCTTCGGGTCCCAGCCCCAAAACCGTCCCCATGATTGATCCGCCCATATGCCGCCAAGCACCGTACCGACAAAACTGAACAGTGTCGCAAAGCAAACAATTCCATAAATCATCCGTGCGAGCGATTTGCCCGTCGCTTCATCCAGCGTTTTGGTGAACACGCCGCGCACGATGTAAATCAATCCAAGAAATCCGGCGACGAATGTGCTCGCATAACCGGTCGTCACGGCTACGACGTGCGTCGCCAGCCAGAAATTTGTGTCCAGCACCGCGCGCATCATTTCCATCGTGTCGCCATCGAGCTCCAGATTTTGGGCGATGATAAGCGTGATGAAACCCATGCCCGCCGAAACCACCGCGCCGATGCCATTTTTGTGAAATTTTTCCAGAATAAGTCCGAGCAAACACGCGCCCCAGCCGATAAATATGGCCGATGAATATAAATTCGTCACCGGTGGACGGTCTTGCAGCACGATGCGATAAATCAGGCCGGTCGTGTGAATGAAAAGCGCCAGCGCGATGAGCCAGACGGAGGAGCGACGCAGCGTTTCCGACAAATTGAACCACGAAAAAATCGCGAGCAATCCAGCGAAGACATAAATGACCATCGCATTGTAAAACGGCTGCATTTGGTTGAAGAAAACTTCGGCGCGCGATTTGGCCAGCGCGCGCGAAAATTCCGGGACGAGCGACGCGCGAAAATCAGCCAGCGCGGAATTGAAACCGGCGACGTTTCCATTTTTGAATGCATCAGCCATGGCCGCGTAATCTTGAACCGCCGGAGAAATTGTTTCGCCTTTGGCGGCTTCGAGCAAAACCATTCCGACGCGCTGCCAGTCACCGGACGAATTTTGCGGCGGCACAATCAGCGGCGGTTCGAGGCTGGCCATGAAATCGAATCGCTGCAACTCGGCAAGAAATTGATTAAAAGTTCGTTCGTCATATTTTTGTCCTGCCTGCTGCGCGCGAACAGCGGTGACGCTCGCCGGAATCGAATTTTCATAATCCGTCAATTCCTGTTTCCAATTTTGCGCGTCCGACGGCTGAATCGTGTTTTTAAGTTGCGCGTAAAGTTCCATTCGTTCATGCACTTTAATGACGGCATGTTCGTAGGCATTGCGACTTACGCCTTCAATTTTTTCCACGCGCTCGTTTTCCTTGTCAAATGAGCCGAGCGACGGTGCAATCTGATTCCAGGAATAATGCTTGCCGTCCTGATGCTGTGCTTCGTTTTTCTCCGGTAATTTGAGGAACGTAATCAAATCAGGATTGTCCACGCGAAAAACCGGCCACGCATCCGCCGCTTGAGGATTCATCATCACATTTGCGAGCCATTCAGTCGCGGAAATGATCTTTGGGTTTTCATTCCAACCTTTCCATGGCTCAGTGTTCAACGTCTGCTTTTCGCGGATTTGCAAAAGTGAATTACGCGCGAGTGAATCCATGGGTTTCAACCGGCCATTAAAAACCACCGGCAACTGGCCGAATTCGCTGAAAGCAAAATCCTTGTCCTTTGGCGTTTGCAGATTGCCGAAAAACCACAACGCCATTGCGAGCATCAAGAGAAGCGGAAACCATTTTCGAAAAATCTTTTTCATTTTAGCTTCCTTTTTGAAATGAAGCCGACGAGGTGAAACATGAATTGCGTTACGAGTCCGGCGGCGACCAGTGCGCAACCGATGTAAGGCGTCAACCAGCTTGGATTGCGTACGACTTGCAGCACCGACGACGGCGCGCGTCCGGCCTCCACTGCTGCTTCACCCGCGTCCATTTGATACTGATAAAACGTCAGCCCGGCGTAACGCAAAGGATGGTTCATGGAGATTTCCACTTCGCGGTTTTCACCGGTCTGCTGATTTTGCAACTGCACCCGGCTACGAAAATCCTTCGGGATGTCTGTGCCCTGATAAATCGTATGTGTCGCCTTAAGCAGCGTCAGCGAAAATAGGAAATATGTTCGTTCCGGTCTCAGCGCGAAATTGAATTTCTTTCCATTCGCAAAAATAAATTGCGGCTGCATTAAGTCGCCAATGATTTTTTGGGTCATGTCCGCACCCAATTGCTGTGCGTAACTTTCTTTCAAGGCTTCAATCATCGCGCTGTCGCTCGTCCAATCGGAAACGATCCAATCGCCAAGCGAACCGTTTGCGCCGACAATTTCAATTTCAGCCGTCGGAACGTTTTTATCATCCATGGTTTTTACCTCGGCTGCAGGATGAAAATCAAAATTCACGGCGACGCCGTTGGTTGTCAAAGGCGGGCCGTTTTGCATCATTGGCGCGCGGAATTGCGGCTCGGAGTTTTTCCAGAAATTTTTCACGCGGATTGTGAACGGCAGGTTTGCATTTTGAATATCGCCGCCGCGCGCGAGCAGTTTGTCGGGAATGGCGACAACTTGTTCGCCGTTCGCGTTGTCCTTGCTGGTGAAAACCAGTTCGTAATTTCGCGGGCTTTCGGAATACAATTTGGTTTCGCTTTCGACAAAGCGCATTTGCGTTTCATGCGCGAACATGTCGGTTGCGAGCTGGCCGACGAGCAGCAAAATGACGCCGCTATGCACGAGTTGAATCCCAATTTTTTTGACCGAAAGTTGAAAACGGTAAATGTGCGCGGCGAGAAGATTGATCAGCAGCAGCGTGCCGATGAGATAACCTCCGGGCAGAATGAGTGGAATTTTTCGGCCGAACAAATCAAGGCCGAAGATGAGCCACTGGCGGAAGTAACGCGCCTGCGCGTTGTAAAGTCCCTCGTCCACCTGTGCGAGCGTGCCGACGAAGACGAGCACGATGGCAAACGCCAGCAAAATCACCGTGAGCCGCAGCGACGTGAAAATTTTAATCAACCGGCTAATGAGCATTGGAGTAATTTGCCGATTGAATGAACTTTATGAAAGCGTCTTTCTGCTGCCCGATGACGGTTTCATCGCCCATCAATTTGTAAAACCACGTCTGTCCGTTTTGCGGCACGACCGCGCCGACGAGCCGCGCCGGTTTGCCGGTTTTCGCATCTGTTCCGCTCATGTCTACGATTTGCGCCTGGCCATTCATCACGTCAAGGGGACTGACCATTTTTGAAAACTCGTCTTCTTGCGTGACGGGCGGCAAACCCAGTTGCCCGCGCCAGCGGTTCACATTCGCCAGCAAACCGCCGCCTTCGCCGGCAAGCGAGCTGACGTTGATTTCGGCCTGACTGTCCCCGTTCCGAATCAAAAATTTGGCGACCAGAAATTCCGATGGCGGCAATTGCTGCCAGCCGGACGGAATCGTCCAAATAGAACTGGCGTTTTCGTCTTGAATCGCAGGTGCAGCGGCAATTTGTGCCGGAGCATTTTCCACAAATGAAACCGATTTCAAAAACTGTAGAAAATTTTCCTTTTGTGCCGCGACGAACGCATCCTCGCCGGTGATTTTGAAAAACCAACTGGTCGCGCCGCGTGTCAGTTCGGCGACCAAAATTCGCGCGCGAAATTTTCCGCCAATCAACGGAGCATCGCTGGCAATTTCAAAAAGTTTTGCCGAATCGTTGCCGACGAAAACGGTTTCGGCAGTGGTTTCATTGGTCAGTGCAGGCAGCTGCATTTGGTCGCGCCACATGTTGACCAGATCCAGTTCGTTTTCGCCGGCGGGCAGCGGAATCACGCCGACATCGGCGATTTGTCCGTCCGTGTTCGTCACCTCAAAGCTGGCGACGCGCATCTGGCTTGGCGCTTTTCCCTGCCAGCCGTTCGGCAAAACCCATTGCAATTGCGGTTGCTGCGGTTGTGTTAGGGAATTTTGATCGGGCATCGTGATTTGACTTGTAGGCGAAGCGTCGGAATCTTCTTTATCGACACGATAAACCTTTACGTCATCGCGTCCGCAACCGGCCAACGCAAATGCAACGAGCGTCAAGAAGGCGGCGTGGCGAATGAACATTTTTGAAAATGCAAAATCAACTCACGCTCATGCCGAGCAGGAATTCGATGTTGGTCTTGTTCTTTTTAAGCTTGCCCAAAAGCAAATCCATCGCCTCGACAGGCGGCACGCCGGTGAGTGCGCGGCGCAGCAGGACAATGCGGTTGAGTTCGTCCGGGTGATAAAGCAATTCCTCTTTACGCGTGCCGGAGCGTTCAATGTTGATGGAAGGAAAAATGCGCCGGTCAACGAGCGCGCGGTCAAGATGGACTTCCATGTTGCCCGTGCCTTTAAATTCTTCAAAAATAACTTCATCCATGCGCGAACCCGTGTCCACAAGCGCGGTGGCCATGATGGTAAGTGAACCGCCTTCTTCGATGTTACGCGCCGCGCCAAAAAATCTTTTTGGTTTATGTAATGCATTCGCGTCAACGCCGCCAGACAGAATTTTTCCTGAATGCGGCTGAATCGTATTATAGGCGCGCGCTAGGCGCGTGATGGAATCGAGCAAAATCACCACGTCACGTTTTTGTTCGATCATGCGCTTGGCTTTTTCGATGACCATTTCGGCAACCTGCACATGGCGTTCCGGCGGCTCGTCGAACGTCGAGCTGATGACTTCCGCGCCTTTGCAGGAGCGTTCCATGTCCGTGACTTCTTCAGGCCGCTCATCAATGAGCAGGATGAACAAATACGTTTCGGGATTGTTTTTCAAAATCGCGTTGGCGATTTTCTGCATCAAAACCGTTTTGCCTGTGCGCGGCGGCGCGACAATCAACCCGCGCGTGCCTTTGCCAATCGGACAAACCAGATCAAGCACGCGCGTGTTCAGCTCGTCCGGCGCAGTTTCGAGAATAAACCGTTTGTTTGGAAACAGCGGCGTGAGATTGTCGAAGTGCGTTTTGTCTTTCGCCTTGTCCGGTTCTTCGCCGTCCACGGCTTCGACCTTGAGCAGCGCAAAAAATTTTTCCTTTTCCTTTGGCGGACGAATTTGTCCGGCGATGAGATTGCCCGTCTGCAAATCGAAACGGCGGATTTGCGACGGCGAAATATAAATATCCTCCGGGCAGGGCAGATAATTGAAACTTTGCGAGCGTAGAAAGCCGAAACCCTCCGGCAATACTTCGAGCACGCCTTCAGAAAAAAGCACGCCTGCGCGCTCGGCATTTTTTTGGAGAATGTGGAAAATGACCTCGTGCTTGCGCATTGTGCCGAAATTTTCCACGCCCAATTCGCGTGCCATGTGGTTCAACTCGCTCATCTGCATCGCCTGAAGTTTGGCGATGTTCAACGAAGAGGCGATTTTGTCGCGCTGATAACCGCGATGGTCTTCCAACCTCGTGTCATCGTGGGTCGGTTCGACCGGTGTGGACGGCGGTTGCAATCCGGCGGACGCGGGCGGTTCAGTCGCAATTGTTTGTTCAACCGCGCCGTTGATCAGTTCGGGCGAATCAACGGGTGTTTCTTCCGTCGTTTTCGCTTTGGTTTTCTTTGAGACTCTTGACATAAAACAAAATTTAAGTTGGTTGGGTGACTGGAATTTCTATTTCCAATGAAAGGTCGTCACGCATTTGACGTCCGCAATCCGGAAAAGTTCAAAATGGATTTTTGTCAACCGAGCGTTCGAGGCAATGGCACCCTCAACACGGCAAGGGAAATTTCGCAGTCAACTCACGCACACATTGACGCACTTTGGCCGCAGTGTCAAACGGATTTTTTGTGCGATTTTCATTTTGGCGGGTGCTACAAGTTGAACATGAAGCCTGATTCTGAATTGCTCCGGCAATTTGCCAAAACAAATTCCCAGGACGCCTTCGCCGAACTGGTGAAGCGCCA
>JBEKZT010000103.1:0-7069 GCA_049509595.1 Verrucomicrobiota bacterium | reverse complement strand
AACTGCCGGACGCAATTCATTCAAGAGCCGCTCCGCGACAAGCATGAGATTGTTGTCCGCGAACGGATTTGAGTCGCGCGTTTCGTCCCGCAGATTTGCGAGTTCAAATGCTTCCTTGCGGTTCGGCGTGATGAGCGAAAGATTGCTCAAATTCAAATGATGCACCGGCTTCGGGTCGAGGCTCAACCACACGCCGCGTTCGCGGCAGAGCGATTTGATTTCGTTCAACAACGGCTGCGTGACGACGCCTTTGCCATAATCACCGACGATGACGGCTTCGGTGTTGGTTAGTTTCGCTTTGAACTCGGCGAGTAATTTAGCGGTGGTCTTGGCATCGAGCGCACCACGCGTCTCGCGGTCAATGCGCACGACCTGCTGCTTGTGGGCGACCACACGGGTTTTGACGCTCGTGTGCCGTGAGGAATTTGCCACCAGTCCGGTGCAGCCGATTTTCTGTTCGCCCAAAAGTTTCAGAAGTTTTTTTGCGGCATCGTCATTGCCAATCGCGCCGAAAAGTTCTGCCGGTGTTTCGAGCGAAACCAGATTGCGCGCGACGTTGGCCGCGCCGCCGGGCATGAAACTTTCGCGCTCGAAATCCACGACGGGCACGGGCGCTTCCGGCGAAATGCGCGAGACGCCGCCCCAGATGAACTGGTCGAGCATTACGTCGCCGAGGACGAGTACGCGGGATTTTGTCGCGGCGGTTAAAATCTGCCGCACACGCGAAGCAGATAAGGTTTTTGCGCTCATGTTTTAATTTAAAAATGCCGTCAACGAACTCGTCGCGCTAGCGGTTTCCTGCGTTGCGCCAAGCCCGGCTTCAAACGCGGCGCGTCCGGCTTCGACGGCCATCTTGAATGCGACGGCCATTTTATTCGGGTCGCTCGCCACGGCGATGGCGGTGTTCACGAGCGCGGCGTCCGCGCCCATTTCCATCGCCTCGGCGGCGTGGCTCGGCGCGCCAAGACCCGCATCTACGACAACGGGCACGGTGGCCTGTTCAATGATGATGCGGATCTGGTCGCGCGTCTGCACGCCGCGATTCGAGCCGATGGGCGAACCGAGCGGCATCACGGTCGCAACGCCGATGTCCTGCAATCGTTTCGCCAAAACCGGATCGGCGTTGATGTAGGGCAAAACGGTGAAACCTTCCTTGACCAAAATTTCCGCCGCGCGAAACGTTTCAATCGGGTCGGGCAGCAGATAGCGCGGGTCGGGATGGATTTCGAGCTTCACCCATTTCGGCAATCCGGCGGCCACGGCGAGGCGCGCGAGGCGGACGGCTTCCTCGGCGTTCATCGCGCCGCTGGTGTTGGGCAGGAGCAGATATTTTTTCGGGTCAATGAATTCGAGTATGTTCGCGAACGGATCTTTCTTGCCGCTCAAGTCCGCGCGACGCAACGCGACCGTGACCATTTCTGCGCCGCCGGCGGCGAGCGCGTCGCGCATGACTTCCGGCGAAGAGAATTTTCCCGTGCCTAAAATCAAACGCGAGTGAAAAATCCGTCCGGCAATGACCAATGGCTGATTCAATTGCACCGCGCAACGATAACAATTATCAGTTAAGTGTCGAGGCTGCCTTTGTTTCGGTTACCAAATATTTGGAGAAAATGATGATATGTGTTCCAGCGACTTAACCGTCGAAATCAAAGATGTCGGCACGACAAAAATTCACGTGCCCGCCGCCGCAAAAACAGTCTTAAACTTTTGGCGAAAAAATTTCATATGCGTCGGCAGAATATTTTCATGAGAAGGTCATCTATTTAATTCTGGCATGAGCGGCGTTCCCTCGCATAATTAAATCATGCGCTTCAAACATTTTCACATTTCGATTTTTACAGCTATTGCCTTGATTGCTGCGAGTCTCTGCCGCGCACAGATGGTTGTCGCGCCGGACAGAAGCAATGGCGTTTATCAAGTCGGTGAGACAATTCATTGGACGGTCACATGGAAAGGCGAATCAAACGCGCCTGCGGCGCATTACACACTCAAAAGCGGCGGCCAGACGGACGTGGGGCAGGGCGACTTGAACTTCACAAACGGTGTCGCCGGGATCGAAACGACGTTCGCCGCGCCGGGCACAATGCTCGTTGAAGTGAAATGGCCACCGGAGAACGATACCAATCGTGCGGTTGGCGGCGCCGTGGCCGCGCCCGACCAAATTACTCCCGCCGCGCCGCCGCCGGACGACTTTGCCGCATTCTGGAAAGCCAAACTTAAAGAGCTGAAAAAAGTTCCGGCCAATCCCCAACTCGAACCGGCGGACAGCGACAAACCGGGCGTTGCATATTGGAAAATTAAGATGGATAACATTCGCGGCACGCACATTTACGGACAAATTGCACGTCCCGAAACAGGCGAAACATTTCCCGCGCTGCTCATCGTGCAATGGGCCGGCGTTTATGGGCTGCAGAAAAACTGGGTGACCGACCGCGCGGCGGAAGGCTGGCTTGCGCTGGACATTGAGCCGCACGATTTGCCGATTGATGAATCCACTAATTTCTATAAAGATCAATTCGCCGGGCCGCTGAAAAATTATTGGTCAATCGGCAACGACGACCGTGACACCAGTTATTATCTGCGAATGTATTTGTCGTGCTACCGCGCGGTCGAATATTTGAAAACACGCGCTGACTGGAACGGCAAGACGCTCGTCGTCATGGGCGACAGTCAGGGCGGACAGCAAACGCTGATGATCGCCGGATTGCATCCAAAAAACATCACCGCCGCGCTCGCGCTCGTGCCGGCGGGCGGCGACATGCTTGCGCCCGACGCCGGTCGCGCGCCCGGCTGGCCGCACTGGTATTTCAACATCGACGGCAAAGACCCCCAAAAAGTCCGCGAAGCCAGCCGCTATTACGACATCGCGAACTTCGCGCGGCACATCAAATGTCCCGTGCTTGTCGGACTGGGATTGCGCGATGAAACCTGTCCGCCGTCGAGCGTGCTCGCCGTTGTGAGCCAGATCACCTCGCCCAAGGAAGTCGTCATCCTGCCCAAGTCCGGTCATCAGGACGAACACGGCACGCAGAGTTATTACAATCAACGCCGTTACAGCGCGTGGTTGTCCGCGTTGCGACAAGGCAAACCCGCGCCGGTGAACCAGTAAGTTATTTTGCGCCGGGCGGTGGTGTTGACGGATTCAAAATATTGTTGTCCGTCAGCCAGTCCGCCAGCCGTTGCGGCCAGTCTTTGATCGTTGCCAGCTTCGAGCGGTTTCCCATGTTGAACGCATGGCTGCCTTTGGCAAAAAGATGAACCTCCGCCGGAACTCCGGCCTGCCGGTATTTTTCCAGTAACTCGGTAATCGTGTGCGCCGGACCGACATCGTCGTTCGCCGCGAGGAAAAATGCCGGCGGCGCATTTGACGAAACGACGTCCGGCATTCCCAGCGGCCCCGGATAAATCTCGATGAGAAAATCCGGACGGCAACTCTCGCGGTCAATCGCGTCCATTGCAACCGGATTTCCGTCCGTCGCGCCGAACGCAACCATGGAGGTAAGTTCGCCGCCCGCCGAAAACCCCATAATACCAATGCGGTCCGGGTCGAGGTTCCACTCCTTCGCGTGACTGCGCACCAGCCGCATCGCGCGCTGCGCATCCTCGCGCGCATTGTCAATCGTGTAGGGCGAATTTGTTTCCCGCGCGAGCCGGTATTTCAACGCGAACGCAGCCACGCCCAAAGTGTTGAGGTAACGCGCCGGCTTGACGCCTTCCTCGTTGAAAACCAGTTCGCGATGCCCGCCGCCCGGCAGGATCACCACCGCCGCGCCGTTCGCTTTTTCCTTGGGCGGCAGAAAAACCGTCAGCGACGGATTGTTGATGTGGCGCACCCAGTAATCTCTGGCCAGTTCCGGTTCGTTGCGGAGATTTTCAAAACCCGGCGCACCGTTCGGCCAGAGGGGAACGACCAGCGGCTCATCTGCGCGCAAAAACCAGACGGCAGCAAACACTGCTGTGACTATGGATACCGTTTTTTTGGGATTCATGCGGAAAGAATGAAACAATCGTGCACCAACGCAAGTGCGCAGTCGGCCTGTTTGTTTAAGCTGAAGGTCGGTTACGAAGCTGGAATAATTTCGATGCCGTTGATTTCCGGATTCTCAATGTTGGGTGTGAACGTGATGTCCAGTTTGCCGTCGGTGACATTTACATTGACCGTTTCAAGGTAGGCGCGTTGCGGGCCGCCGGCTTTTACCCAAACATCAAAATCCTTGAAATCCTGTCCCTGCACATTGAAGGAAAAAACCCGCTGACCGGGGCCGGTGATGCCATCGTAAGTTTCGGCGAAATGAAGTATCACCGTGTATTTGCCGTTGGGAATTGTGTAGGAAAATGAAGTCATGCCGTAATGCTCGGTGCGATAAAGCGCCGGGTCAGCCGTATTGGTGATTTGCTTCGAGCTGTCGCGTTCAACGGTGTCGCCGTCCGCAAAGCCCTGATCGGGAAGCCAGACATTGCCACTGGAATCCGTGTAAGAGTTGGCCGAGCCGGCATCAATGCGGATTGTGGTTGGCGTGGCATTGGATTCGGGAGCCGTGACAGGTGCCGGAGTCGTTGTGGTAGCTTCGGCAGGTGCTGCAGTGGCGACGGGTGCCGCAACGGCAGCCGGTGTGGTGTTTTCAGTTTGTTCTTTGTTTGACGCGCAGCCGGCAAGCAGAAAAGCGGCCAAGACCGGAATGAAAGACGAGCAGAGGGCGAAACGTTTTGCTGTGTTCATAAATGTATTCATTTTGCTTTGAGCGTTTGTGAGTGATTGCCGGATGCTGCAATGTCAGCGCCGCAACGACAAGCGAAAAGACGGCTTCTACTTATTGTTTATGGAGTCGTAACATCAGGACATCATGTCCCGGCAACCCGGCGTTCAAAACTCTTTTAAGAAAACTTACTTTCCTTCTACAAACACGGCGCAGATCGGCGCGCCGACGGCAATGGTTTGCCCGTTCGGTTTCAGTTTGCCGGTATCCGGGTCAATGGCGAACACGACAACTGAATCAGACGCCTGATTTTCCGCGAGCAGCCAGTGTCCGGTCGAATCAATCACGAAGTGGCGTGGTGTGCGGCCTTGTGTGGATTGACATTCGATGAAGGTGAGCAGGCCGGATTTCTGATCCACCGCGAACACGGCGATGCTGTCGTCCCCGCGATTCGATCCGTAGAGAAATTTTCCCGATGGGTGCATGATGATTTCGGCAGCGGTGTTGTTCCCGGAAAAATCTTTTGGCAGAGTGGAAAGCGTTTGCATTTCGGCCAACGCCGCGTTCGTGGCATTGTAGGTAAACGTGCTGATTGTAGAAGCCATCTCATTGATGACGTAAACGAATTTGCCGTCGGGAGAAAAAGTCAGATGGCGCGGACCGGAACCGGGCGCAACGCTCGCGAACGGCGGCTCGCTCGGCGACAGTTTGGCTGCATCGGCGTCCAGACGATAGGCGAACACCTTGTCCAGACCGAGGTCGCAGTTGAGCGCAAAACGGTTGTCGGGTGACAGAGAAATGAAGTGGGCATGCGGGCCGGCTTGGCGCGCGAGATTCACGCTGGAACCGGCATGCTGGATCGTTGTCGTTGCTTCGCCCAGACTGCCATCGGAATGAATAGGCAGTGCGGCGATGCTGCCGGAATTGTAGTTCGCGACGAGGAGACATTTGCCAGTGGCATCCACGGCAAGATGACAGGGACCGCTGCCGCCAGAAGCCTGCCGGTTTAGTGGAGTGAGCTTGCCGGTGTTGGCATCAAGCGCGAACGCGCTCACGATGCCGGTATTGTCTACTTCATTGACAGCGTAGAGATAGCGTCCTTTGAGATGGACGGCGAGGAAACTCGGGTTTTGCGTCTCGGCGGCGAGTTCTGGTGCGCTCAATCTGCCGGTTGCCGGGTCAAATCTGGAAACATAAATTCCCTGACTTTTTGCGCCGGTATAGGTGCCGAAATACACCAGAGATTCGCCGATGGAATTGTTAACAGCGACTCCGACGAACACGGCGATGGCGAGGACGACATGCTTGGGATTCATGCAACAAACATGTCACGTCGCCGGAAATCTTGCAAGACGGCGATTGACTGCTCATCCTTCCAACTTCGCATCCAGCGAGACTTTTGCATTCAGCAAGCGAGAAATCGGACAACCGGCCTTCGCGCCGTTCGCAATGGCGGTGAACTTTGCCTGGTCAATTCCGGGAATTTTTGCCGTCATGTCCAGATGCGATTCGGTGACCGTCGGACCGGTCGGAAGCATTTCCAATGTGACAGTTGCCGTGGTCGCGATGGAATCGGGTTTGAAGCCGGCCTTGCCGAGTTCCGCCGAGAACGCCATCGCGAAACAGCCTGCGTGCGCCGCCGCGATAAGTTCCTCCGGATTCGTGCCGATCCCGTTCTCGAAGCGTGTGCTGAACGAGTATTGTGTTTCCTTGAGCGTGCCGCTCTCGGTGGAGATTTTTCCTTTGCCGGATTTTAAATCCCCTTGCCAAATTGCTGATGCTTTGCGTTTCATAAATAGATTTTCCTTCAATGACTGGAACGTGAATTCGCTCCAACGCCGGATAGACTAACGCGTGTTTGTTAAAACCTCAAGTGCGGGCAGACGGTATTTGATAATGTTGATCCATAGATTGCTGGATGGATTGTGCCAAGCCGGAAACTGCCGGTGGTTTCATAATAGTCTCATGGTTTCCTTCCAACCAGTGAATGTGATTGGGCCGACGCGTCCAGCGGTTCCAACCGCCGTCCGGCAGGTGATGGGTCTGCCAGGCATGAAGGGGATGCGGCGGGGAATTTAATTCGTCGCGTTCGCGGAAGACCTCAACGGAGATATCCGATATTGGAAGCGGTCGGTATTTTTCCATGAGGCCAATCATGTGGCGCGAAATGGGTGACGAAACCCATTCCCATTTCTCCACGGGCAGGCGGGTTTGAGCCAGATTCCGCTTTGTTTCCCGGGCCATTTCCCGCCAGCGCATCAAACGCTGCCAGCGATGTTTGTGATCCGTAGTCAAGTTCCAGAGCCAAGGCGCAAAATACCGGCTGAAGTGTGCAAGGCGGGAAGTAAAATTCGTTGGTCGCATGGGAGCTG
>JBEKZT010000102.1:0-7100 GCA_049509595.1 Verrucomicrobiota bacterium | reverse complement strand
TTTCGACAAGTGGGATTTGCCGTGGGCGGAAGTCGGTTTCGTCACCGACACGGGACGGATGGTCGTTCGTCACGGCGGAAAAATTGTCGCCGACATTCCCGCAAAAAAAATCGCGGACGAATCGCCGGTCTATCAGCGCAAGTCGAGCGAGCCGGAATATCTGAAAGAAGTCCGCGCGTTTCGTCTGGATGAAATTCCCGATACAAAAACTCCCGTCGAAGATTTAAAAAAACTTTTGGCGTGGCCGAGCATCGCGTCGAAGAACTGGGTTTACCGCCAATACGATCATCAAGTTCGCGACGGCTCGGTCGTCTTGCCCGGCAGTGACGCGGCGGTGATTCGTATCAAGAGCGATTCAATTCCGGTGATGACCGAAGAATTAAAATCAAAAATCGGTGATGTAAAAGTTTCCGAGAAACTCATCGCGATGACGGTGGATTGCAACGGCGTCTATGTTTATCTCGATCCTTACGAAGGCGCGAAAGCCGTGGTGACGGAAGCTTGCCGAAATCTTGCGTGCAGTGGCGCCGTGCCGCTCGGCGCGACGGATAATTTGAACATGGCGAATCCGCACAAGCCGGAATTGTTCTGGCAGATGCGTGAAAGTGTTCGTGGACTCGCCGAAGCCTGCAAATTTTTCAACGCGCCCGTCACCGGCGGCAATTGCTCGCTCTACAATCAAAATCCCAACGGTCCGATTGACCCGACGCCGACGGTTGCCGTCGTCGGCATCGTGGAAAAACTGGAACACGTCACGACACAGTGGTTCAAGGACGAAGGCGACGCGATTATTTTGCTCGGTGAAATTGTTGACACGAACGATCCAATTTTCGGTCTCGGCGGCAGCGCGTATCTGCAAGTGATTCACGGTAAGAAAACCGGTTCGCCGCCGCGCTGCGATTTGGAAACCGCGAAGACGTTGCACACGACTTTACTCGGCTTGATTCAATCCGGTCTCGTGAAAAGCGCGCATGATTGCAGCGACGGCGGCCTCGCGATCGCGCTCGCCGAAAGCTGCATCAGCCAGCTCATCGCCCGCGAAACGCCGCGATTGATCGGCGCAACGATTGATTTAAGCGCGATGAAAGACGCCCGCCTCGACGCACTGTTCTTTGGCGAAACGCAATCGCGCGTTGTCATTTCCTGCAAACCGCTTGATGCCGTGAAAATCGTCGAACGCACCAAGCTCATGGGCGTTCCCGCGATTCAAATCGGCAAAATCGGCGGCGGCAAATTGACGGTGAAAACGGCGAGCGGCGAATTTTCGGCGCTGCTGGCCGAGTTGCACGACACGTGGTGGAATTCCATCGCGCGGGCGATGGCTTAAATTTCGTTTGAACGCAAAGCTGCGAATGTTTTCCAATCCTCACGAAGATTGCTTTCGGTTCCAGGCGCGGTTTTGTAATCTTCGAGCCGACTAAATGCGACAATTTTTTACCATCGCCATAAATGCCTTCATGGAACTGATCCGGCAGCCGGTTTTCCTGTTGCTGATGACCGGATCTGTTCTGTTTGAAATTTTTCTCGCGGTGCCGTATTATTTTGCGTTCGGCGACGAGCCAAAGCTGGTCGAAAACAGCGCGCTGGCGGTGATGCTGTTGGCCGGTTTGTTCGGCGCGGTGTTGAGTGCATCAGCATCGCTCGCGCGGGAAATCCGTAGCGGCACGGCGCTGGCGGTATTATCAAAGCCGGTCGGACGCGCGCAATTTCTGCTGGCGAAATTTGCCGGGCTCGCTGCGGCGCTAGCAGTTTTGAGTTATGTAAACATGATCGGCGTTTTGCTCGCGAGCCGAATGGCATTTGACGCTTACGGCAAAACGGATTTGCCCGCGATAGGAATTTTTGGCGGCGGAATTCTTCTGGCCTACGCGCTCGCAGGCTTCAGTAATTTTTTTTCCAGACGCCCGTTTGCAAGCGACGCGGTTTTTGCAATGCTGGTTCTCACGACTTTTGCGGCGTTCCTAGTTTTTCAATTCACCAGACAAATGGAGAGTCTCAGCACGGTGGCGCAGGTAAACTGGAATCTATTGCCGGCGGGAATTTTGATTCTGTTCGCGCTCTGGATTCTCGCCGCAGTCGCGCTGGCGTGTTCGACACGGTTCGACACGATCCCGACGCTGGCGATCTGCTCGGCGATTTTTCTCGTCGGCCTCGCGTCGGATTATTTCTTCGGCATTCGCGCGCAAGCGGGCAATTGGTGGGCTTCGACGCTTTACAGCATCATCCCAAACTGGCAGATTTTCTGGCTCGCCGACGCCATCGAATCGGGCAAGAACACATTTCAATGGGCTTACGTCGGCAAGGCGTTCGCCTATATGGTTTGCTATGCCGGCGCGGCATTAGCTGTAGCGACGGCACTATTTGAAGAACGTGAATTGAATTAAATGGAACGAAGCACACAAAAAAGCGGATTTGTAAATCTGCTCGCCATGATGGTGGTGTTTGTAGCCGCCTTCGGGACGACAGTTTATTCCAATTCACTTGCTGGCCAGGCTGCGTGTATTTTCCTCGGACTCGCCGCACTCGTCACTTTCGTCAGTTGGTTTCAAACAAGACTCGAAGAAAACGAGCGGCTCGAAAAACTTGAAATCGAAGAATTCGCCAGCAGCAAAGGCGATTCGACATTGTTTGAATCGAAGGAAACCGAAGTTTTTCCGGTGCGACATTCGCGCGAGCAATTTGAAAAGTTTTTCGTTCCCGGTTTTTGCGTACTGTTGTTTCTGCTCGAAGCGGGCGGCGCATATCTGCTCTGGCGCTGGATTTCTAAATCCACAACGACCATTCCGACCGACCGCGCCATGGCGGCGATTTCATTCTTCAGCATTTTCGCACTGCTGCTGTTTTTGCTGGGACGATTTTCCGTGACCATCGTGCGGCTCGAAGGCCATCGTTTGCTGCGTCCCGGTGCCAGTTTTCTTTTGCTCGGCGCGTATATTTGTTTCGTCACCGCGCTTGGAATTGCCGGATTCAAAACGGAATTTCCAAAGACCGATTTTTATGTCGCGCGCGCGCTGACCGTCTTGCTCGGCTTGATGGCAGCGGAAATCCTCGTGACACTGCTGCTGGAGATTTACCGTCCGCGTCTCAAAGGCCGGATTGCGCGCCCGCTTTATGACAGCCGCCTCGTTGGCCTGCTCGCGCAGCCGGAAAGCCTGTTTACGACCGCGGCGCAGGCGCTGGATTATCAATTTGGTTTCAAGGTTTCCGAAACGTGGTTTTTTCAATTCCTTCAAAAAAGTCTGCCTGCGCTGTTGCTTGCGCAACTGGCCGTCTTGCTTTTGTTCACGTGCGTCGTGTTCATTGACGCCGGCCAGCTCGGCGTGCTCGAACGTTTTGGCAAGCCGGTCGCCGGACGCGCGGTGCTCGCGCCGGGCGCGCATTTCAAATTGCCCTGGCCAATTGACAAAGTTTATCGCTATGCGACCGAGCAGATTCAGACTTTCGACGTTGGTTTCACGCCCGACGCGCAAAGTGAAAGTGAAAAAACGATTCTTTGGTCCGTGAGCCACACGAAGGAGGACAATTTTCTCGTCGGCAATCGCGCGCCGATCACGATTCCAAATGAAAATTCCGATACCGGCGACACATTGAAAGCACCGCCGGTCAGTTTGATCAGCGTCAGCATTCCCGTGCAGTTTCAAATCACGAACGTGCTTGATTGGGCTTACAACAACGCCAATCCGAACGATCTGTTGCAAGACCTTGCGACGCGCGAAGTGGTTTATTTTCTGGCGGGCGTGGATTTGAACGACGTCATGTCGAGCGTGCGGCTCGAAGCCGCGCAGGAATTGTGCAACCGCATTCAGGCGGACGCGAATGAATATCGGCTTGGCGCGAAAATTATCTTCGTCGGTTTGCAGGACATCCATCCGCCGGTGAAAGTCGCCGGTGATTACGAAAAAGTCGTTGGCGCGGCGCAAACCAAACTGGCGAAAATTCTCGCCGCGCGGGCGGACGCGATCCGCACGAACGCGCTCGCGAGCGCGAACGCATTTACGACAACAAATGTCGCCGACGCGACGCGATTGCAACTGGAAGTTTCCGCGCAGGCGCGCGCGGCGATGTTCACCAATCAAATTGCCGCGTTTGACGCCGCGCCGTCGGTTTACAAACAGCGTGCGTATTTTCAGACGTTCGCCGATGCGACGGCCAACGCGCGCAAATATATTTTACTTGTGACGAACACAACCGACGTCATCGTTTTTGATTTGCAGGATAAAATTCGCGAAGACCTTTTGAATTTAAACGTGTCCACCAATTCACCATGAAAAGAAATATATTGACCGTCGTCATCGGCGCGGTGCTGATCATTATTTTTGCGCTGCTGCTGTTTGTTTTTCAAGTGCGTCTGTCCGAAGTCGCCGTCGTGACAACGTTCGGCAGGCCGACGCAAAACATCACCGAGCCGGGCGCGTATTTCAAATGGCCGTGGCCGATCCAGAAAGTCTATAAATTCGACAATCGCGTCCAGAATTTCGAGGACAAATTCAGTGAAAATCTCACGGCGGATAACAATAACCTGCTCGTGACGGTGTATGTCGGCTGGAAAATTTCCGACGCGAAGGTTTTTTTTCCTAAATTCGCCGGCGGTTCGGTGGAAGCCGCGCAACGGTTGCTTGAAAGCGTTTTGCGCAGCGCCAAAAGCGCGGTCGTCGGCAAACATCCGCTGTCCGATTTCGTGAATGCCGACCCGAAGCAATTAAAATTCGACGCGATCGAAAATGAAATCGAGCAAGCCGTGCAATCGCAATTGCAAACAAACAATTGCGGCATTGAAATTTCATTTCTCGGAATAAAAAAACTCGGATTGCCCGAAAGCGTGACGCAAGCGGTTTTTGAGCGCATGACTTCTGAGCGGCAAATTCTCATCAGCCGCTCGCAATATGAAGGCGAAGCCGAGGCGCAAAAAATCCGCGCCGCCGCCGACCGGCAGGCGGCTGAAACCATCGCAGACGCACAGGCTGACGCGACGCGCATTCGCGGCGAAGGTGAAGCTGAAGCGGCCAAAACGTTGCCGGTTTTCCAGCAAAATCCCGAACTGTATCTTTATCTTTTGCGGGTGAGCGCATTGCAGCAATCGCTTAATCAAAAGGCGACTTTGATTTTCGACGAGCGCACGCCGCCATTCGATTTGTTCCAAAGCCTTCCGACAAATGCGCCATGAGTGACGAACCCCAACAACATTCGCACGCGCCGCAAACACCTGACGATGCCGGTTCGCAGGCGCTGGCCGAGGCGTTGCGCAGTAGTTTTGCGATTGTGAAATTTGCTATGGCCCTCCTCATTCTGGCGTTTCTCAGTTCCGGTTTTTTCACTGTCGGTCCGCAGGAAAAAGCCGTCATTCTCCGTTTTGGCAAGCCCGTTGGCGAAGGACAAAAAGCATTGCTCAATTCCGGACTGCACTGGTCGTTTCCGTATCCGATTGATGAAGTGGTGAAAATTCCAATTACGGAAATTCAACATGTTTCCTCGACCGTCGGCTGGTATTTTACGACGCCCGAACAGGAATTGAGCGGTGAGGAAAATCCGGCAGGCCCGTCCCTGACGCCGGGCGTGGATGGTTATGCCATCACCGCCGACGACAACATCATTCACACACGCGCGACGCTTTATTATCGCATTGAGGACCCGATTCAGTACGTCTTCAGTTTTGAGAATGCGTCGAATGCCGTTCAAAACGCGCTGAACAACGCGTTGATTTACACCGCCGCGCATTTCAATGTGGACGATGCGCTCTACAGCAATCTGGCCGGCTATCGTGAAGCCGTGTCCCAGCGCGTTGCGGATTTGGTTGAAAAGGAGCAGCTCGGCGTGGTTATTGACCAGTGCGAAATCGAAAACATTCCGCCGCGGCAACTGCAAGACATTTTTGCACAAGTCACCGCTGCGCGGGAAAATCGCAATAAAGTGCTCAATGACGCGCACAGCTACGAAAATCAGGTTCTTAATTACGCCAGCGGGCAGGCCGCGACCATTGTCGCCGAAGGTCAATCCGCCCGTGCGCGCTACGTCGAATTGCTCACTGCCGAAGCGAAGCGGTTCAGCGACTTGCTGCCGAAATACGAAAGCAATCCAGGCCTGTTTGAGCAGCAGACTTTGATCACCGCGATGAGCGGAATTTTAACAAACGTGCAGGACAAAATTTATTTGCCCCAGCGCGCCGATGGAAAACCGCGCGAACTTCGGCTATTATTAAATCGCGAGCCGCCGGAGCCGAATCCTGCGGCGCAAAGTCCGTAAAATGAAAATGGGCGCGATACAAAAACGAAAAATGTGGAAAGTGGCGATTGTTCACTTCGTTTTGTCGCTATTTCTCATGTTTTATACAAAACATTATTTGACATGGTCTGGTCCGCCCGAACGAGAAATTTGGGTTATGGCTTGGGGAACTTTTTGGGCAAAACTGGTTTTTCTGTTTCAACCGCAACTAGTGGTTTTGATTAAGTTAAAGGTATATTTTCATCCAACCTCGCATTTGATTAAATTTATTTTTAATTTTTTTATTTTAGCTTCCATTCCCATTTGGAGCATTTGCTTCGGCTGGATTTATGTTAAGTTCACAAACTGGCTAAACCATTTTCCAGTTCTCGGCAAAAAAGTTTTTGAAATCGTAAATCGCAAATCATAAACCGTAATTTTTTATGCAAGTCACATCACTTTTAAGTCAGCACGAACATGAGCACGACGATTCACGCGGCTGCGGTCACGACCACGAACATTCCGTCGTGCATCTATGGCAGGCATTCGCCGGCGCGGTTTTCGTCATCAACGCCTTCGTCGTGGACTGGCTGTTCGATCAGGGCCAGATTGCTGCCAGCACCAGCGCGTTCATCGGCTCCGTCATTCTCATTTATCCCATCGTCGTCACCGCCATCAAGGATTTACGGCATGGCCGCTTGAGCATCAACGAACTCGTCGCCATCGCCGTGCTCTGGGCGTTTGTCACCGGCGATTACAAAACCGCAGGCATCGTCGCATTTTTAATGCTCACCGGCGAACTCATCGAAACGCGGACGGCCGAGGGCGCGCGCGATTCGATTGAATCGCTGATCAAACTGACTCCGACGAAAGCACGCCGGATAAAGTCCGACGGCAGCGAA
>JBEKZT010000101.1:0-7120 GCA_049509595.1 Verrucomicrobiota bacterium | reverse complement strand
CAAAATTTGGTCAATGGCTCTCTCGCTGGATGAATCCGGTGAATGATCCTTCGCCGGGCTTGGCGGATAAAAGTTCCTCGTCGAATGGTGACGCGCCGGGCGGACGCCACGGCACTTCGTAAATTTTTATTTCGGCAACGATTCCTCTCACCTTCGCCGGCGGCAGCGCGAGGCACGTTGCCGCCAGTTCGGAATCGTCCCGGAGTAAATGATTGTAAGTCGCCTCGCTGATGACGATGCGGCTGCGACCGGAAATAGCTTCGAGCCGGCTGGCAAGATTTACTTCGCGCCCGAATACAGTGTAATTCAAAAGGTGCTCATTCGATCCCATCAAGCCCACGGTGGCCATGCCGGTGTTGATGCCGCTACCGAGTGTGAGGACAGCCAGTTTATGTTTAGACGGTTTGCCGCGAATCATGTGTTCCAGTTCGCTTTTTTGATTTTCCTCAGAGCGCTTCAGATTCAATTCATAAATGGCACGCTGAGCGTCAATCGCCGCGCGCACGGCGGCGGCGGCGTGTTTTTCGCTTGGCACGGGCGCGTTCCAGAAGGCCATCGCGCAATCGCCGATGTATTTGTCGAGCGTGCCTTTATGCCGCTTGATGGCGTCGGCGACGGCACCCAGGTAGAGGTTCACGGTGGCAAGCGTTTCGCGCGCCTCCTCGTTGATAGCGGCCTCGGCTTCCGCGCCGGAAAGATTATTTTCGCGGATGTGCTGCAAAACTTTTTCCTGGCTCTCGTCGGTAAACGCGGTGAAGCCGCGCACGTCGGAGAACCAGACCGTGATTTCCTGCCGCCCGCCGCCGAGTGAAATTTTTTCCGCCTGAAGTAATTCATTAACGATGTCGGGTGCGACGATTTTTGAAAAAATGGATTTAACCCGGCGCTGCTCTCGTTCTTCAAAAACGACGCGATAGGTGACGAGGCCGATATGGACAGCCAACATTCCGCAGACAGGAAACACCAATGGTAGCCAATAGGTATAATGCGCAAAAAAACTGAATGCGGCGATGATGTAAGTCAGCGCCAATAACACAGTCGCGGTTGAAGCAAACGCGGCGCTAAATTGCCACGTAATAAATGCCGTTAGTGCGACCAGAAAAATTATCGGCACGATTTCCATTGGCAGCGAAGGCCGCCGGATAAAACTGTTGGTGATTACCGAGTTGGCGACATTCCAATGTGTGCTGACCAGAAATGTGTCTTTTTCCAGCGACGTTGCGCCTCGGTCTGTCAGATCATTGCCTTGCGCGGTAGAGCCGACGACGACAAGCTTGCCGCGAAAATCATTCCGAAGTTGGTTGGTTGGTTCGCTTGATCGCTCTTCGTCTTGCGCGAGCAGACGTTCAATCGGCGCTTGAACCAGATGGGGGTCATTTGGCGGCAGCCGCCAATTGATGTAAAAATAACCGTCGGCGTCCACAGGAATTATGCGCACGGCGCCATTCGCGCCACGCAAGGTGATTCGGTGATTCGGTAAATCCACATTGGCGTGGTCCAGATCGAGTTTCAATTCCTGCGCGGCGAGCACGATGCCGAGTTGCCAGATGCGTTCATCCGTGAAGGCTTTGGCGTTGCCGGATAATTTGCCATTAAAGTCGGCCAATTCAAAATTGTTCCCGGCGTCCACGGGAATTTTGATGTCATCACCATTGGCGCGCGGCAAAACGATCTGCCCTGGCTCAACGCGGGCTTTGCCGAGGTCAATGCCATAATCAGGATCGGCTTCGACTTTTTTGAAAAACGGATGCCAGCGGCGATAAATGTGAAAGGCTTTGACGCGGCGGAGAATTCCATCGGAATCTTTTTCGGTCGAGATATCGCCAAGCATAAGCGCATTGGTGGCAAACAAATCGGGCAGTGTTGCGCCGCTATCACTTGGGACGCCAAGGACGACATTATTGGCCCGGCGCATTTGCAACGCGAAAAATTCGTCGGAAGTAATGATGCGACTATTGGCCATGGCCACTTTAGGATGGTCAGGACGCAATTCGAGAAGCATGACGTCGAAAGCCACGGCCTTTGCGTTTTCCGCCGCCAATTCTTCAACCAACTGTCCATAAATTTGCCGTGGCCAATAAAGGCCGAAACCATATTCCTTTTGGACGGCGGCGATGCTAGATTCCTCAAGCGAGACAAAAGCTAGATTGGTCGCGGCCTTTGCGGGAAAATGAAGTGCTTCCCGCGCGCGCGCATCATAGGTCATGTCCTCCAGCCGTTCAAAGAAATCAAGGTGAAGCAGGCGGAGGGAGCAAATGAAGACAATAACTCCAACAGTTACCAAAAACGGCGTGCGTTTGAATGGTCTTAGCTTCACCGCGCCCAACTAAAACAAAAACCAGAGCAACTTTCAAGGTCGCTTTGGTTTTTGTTTTTAAATTTTCCTGGCCTAATCAGGTGACAGGGATGATTGTAAACTTGTGGTGGTCGGAGAGGTCTCTACCACTGTATAAGCTGCCAATGTTTTGTTAAACGCTGCAAGAGTAGCCAGTTCTGCTGGACTAAGATTGCTTGAGCTAAGTGGCGTTATTTGATTAGTCGTTGGATCGTAGCTTAATCCGGCATTCACCACGATGGTTTGTCCTGCGAGCGGCCCTCCACTGAATGACAGAACCATGCTGCCACTGTCACACCCACCAGAGCCATCTGATCCGAGAACGAAAGTTGTGCCACGAATACCAGCAACTCCAGTTGGGGTTTTGATTTCATATTTTGACATCGCGGAAAGCTTCTTTACGCTCCCAAAAATTTTTCCGGACTGCAAATCCAACTCCGTATCGCTGACAGTATCCACGCCCGTGTCGGTAAAGGTCAACTTATCAATTGCCAGCGTAGTGCCTCCAGCCATGCGGATCACATTCTGCTGAACCGCGCCTTTGTAAGCATTGGCCGGATGCACAGGGCCACCTGAATTATCTATAACAACAACCCCAGTAATGTTAGCATTTCTTGGTATGCTGGCAACCTTGTCGCTCAATACAATATCCGCCGTTGAATCCGGATCAGTCTTAATCACGTCACCTGCGCCAAGAGTGGCACCAACTGACAAGGGTTGCCAATTACCATCGCCGGTCGTATAAGTTGCCGTACCACTAATTCGGACAATAGTGGCTATTCCTTGTTTGGCATCTTGAGCGTCTGCCTTCGCAACAAAAAGCAAAGCAACTCCACAAATTGTACCTAAAACTAACATGCGCATGTTTTTCATAAAAGACCTTTTGATTACCATTAATTTAAGCAAAGTATAGGTGTATCCAGCAAATTGTCAATAGCATATTTTCCTTTTTGTGACTTTATAAACAAGGTATTTAGTTGGAAGTTTTTTCAGCGGCTTTTTCAAGTAGTTTATTGCCAACTATTTCCCAATAAGAATGAGAAATCTCATTTTCCTCCCAATGAAGATGCAGCGAGCGTTCCAACCATGGTCTTGCCGCGGCGTAATTTCCCATTTGCGCATAATGCCAGCCAATGTTAGCGGCGGTATAATAACCGTTTGGATCCAGTGAATCAGCCCGGTCAAAATAATACGCCGCTTCATCATAGCGGTTCAGCCAGTCAAGGCACATGCCATAGCTTAGAAAACTATAACCGTCATACGGATCGAGCTTCATGCTGAGCGAATACCATTGCATGGCCTGCTTCGCCAATGGTTCATAATCGGGATTTCCGACAAAGCTTTCGACACGATAAGCTTCACCGATGTTGTAGGCTGTCTCAAAATTTTTGGGCTCAATGGTGAAAGCCTTTTTCCAAACGACGATGCGCTCCTGTGAAAAATTCGGCAAATGCTCCGCGCGCGCCAACCAAATGCATTCATTCGTCCGTTGCCATTCTTGAAAACTCAAATACGCCATGCCGGCAATCACCGCCATGGTTACACATGCTTTGGCAGGCAGCCGCGCCGTGGCCCAATAATTATCAGTGGCAAAACGCAGGTTGCTGCTCAAGAGCGCAAGCAGCGTTATGCCAATGATCGCATTAGCCGGAACGTGCAAATTAAAATCCACGACTGAATGGACCGCCAACGCGAGCAATCCCATTGAAGCGCCAACGAAAAAAGCGTAGCGGTTGCTTTTGCCGCTGCCAAAATCATTTTCCGAACGGCGAACGTGCCGCCATGTTTTGGCCAAGCCTGCACCAAAAAATATAATGCCCATCAAAATGATTATTCCACCGGCTGTACCCCAGTCAGCGAGCAAATTTAAGTAATCATTATGAGCGCGGTCGGGGCGGGCTTGCACGGTTTCAGGGCGGTATTCCCGAAAACGATAGTCGTAGTGCGCCGGCCCGACTCCCCACCAAAAATGATCCCGCCACATTTGCTCCGCTGCCGTCCATATATCGCGTCGCACATCGAAATCGAGCTGGCCATTTTCCCTCGCTTTTTCCACGCGCTGAATATAGGTGGATGTTTTCGCTAGATAATCTTTAACAAAAAAAATGCCACCTATTGCTAAAACGATCAAAAGCAACAATGCAGGCAGTCTGTGGTTGCCATGAAAAATCAAGATTACTAAAAGAGCGAATAAAGCGACAGCGACCGACACCCAGCCGCCGCGCGAAAAAGTCACGGCCATGCCAACGGCCATGACCAGTGCCGCATAGCCGAGAAGAATTCGAACAATCGGTTTCATTCGCCCCGCTAAAACATAGGCGGTTGCCAGTGGCAAAAGCATCTCCAGAAATCCGGCACAGTTATTTGGGGAAATGTAAGTGCCTGAAGCGCGACCCGGATAAGGCGAAAGGTGATTCCATACCTGGTTCGAATGAGTCAAAAATTGATAAACCGCGTAGCCGGCTATTCCCATCGCCAGAAAAATGAGTGTGAAACTGATGATTTGCGCAAATTCCTGCCGATACAAATTGTTGACGATGGCAAAAAACAAGAACGCATACATCAACACCTGAATCATCTCCAGTCGCGCGACGTATTCGATGTCCGCCGTGAGGTAGCGCGCGACGGCGTAAATCGTGAATGCGAGCACGACCCAGCAGATTGGCGGCCAGAGTAATTTGGGTTTCGGGTTAATCCACAAACGCAACGCCCACAAAAACATCACGCCAATGGTCAGCGCCTGAACAACGAGAAATTCAGGCGTGTGCGTTGCTCCCATCGCCAGCGGAGCAAAAACCAAAATGCCGAGCATTAAACCCAGAATGCCCTTTTCGCACCAACCATCCAATGTATCACGATTCATTGCCAATTTGCGGACAAAATGAACTGAGCCTACACTTTTAGCAACGGCACAATTTGGAAAACTGACTAAAAATGTTGTGCAAAAGCTGCCAAGAAGACGAAGGTGAAAAAAATCCTTCGCGGCTTTCGCGTGGCACAGAAAATTCAAGCACTTAGCGGGGCCAGTTTTTTCTTCGCCATTTCGGGACGGAATTCCAAAATTTCACCGGGCTGGCAGTCGAGCGTTTCGCAGATCGCTTCGAGCGTGGAGAAGCGGATGGCCTTGGCCTTGCCGGTTTTGAGGATGGAAAGATTCTGCGGCGTGATGTCCACGGCCTCGGCCAGATCGTTCAGCCGCATTTTGCGCTGCGCGAGAACCACATCGAGATTGACGATGATGGACATAAACTTAAACCGTCAATTCCTGTTCCTCTTGAATCTTCCGGCCTTCGTCCATGATCCAAGCAACGAAGATAATCAGGAAAGCTGGAAACGAAGAAATTGCGAACTGCATTAACAGACCACTCAATTCGACATGATTTGGTTTTGGAATGAAGGCAATTTTTTCAGTCACTATTTGGACAAAAAAACTGATGACTGTCATCAAAAAATATGTGTAGCCAATCCGGCGAATATAGCAAACTGCTTGTGGGGTAAATAAATCACCTTGCGAATATAGATTGAAAAGTTTGTAGCAAAACCACGCACACGCGGCACAAGCGAATTCAACACCGGCACTTAAAATAAATGTAAATTTATATGCGCCATGAAGTGATAAAAGCGCGATGTTGAGCCAAAAACCTGCGACCGCGCATAAAATGGCACCAATCAAAAAGATCGTTCTAAAAATACCACTGACTTTTTGGATTCGATTCATCCGGGAATCAGCTTTTGGAAAAATTTCATTCGCATTCATGGCGCAAGAAATAAACCAATCAATTCCGTTAGTCAAGTCTTTTTAATCGAAAAACGATAAATAAATTCCGATTAACGGTTTTTGGCAAACTATTTGACCGCAGAGACGCCGAGGCGCAGAGAAAATTAATTCTTAAAACTCTGTGTCTCCATGCCTCTGCGGTTCAATCAAACTCGACAATTTGAAATTCCAAATTAGCTTGGTGCAATTTATGACCGACCCGCGTTACACCAAACTGGCGAAACTGCTCGTGAACTATTCCACCGCGCTAAAAAAAGGCGACCGCATCCTGCTCGACATGATTGACGTGCCGGACGAATTCACTGTTGAACTCATCCGCGCTGTGCGCGCGTCGGGCGCGACGCCGTTTGTCGAGACACGCCACACGCGCGTCGGGCGCGAGATGCTGCTCGACATCAATGAGCACCACGCGGCGCAGGTGCGCGATCTCGAAATGTTCCGCATGAAAAAAATGCAGGCTTACATTGCGATTCGCGGCAGCGCGAACGCGAGCGAAAGCGCCGACGTGCCGAGCGACAAGATGCAGCTTTATTCAAAAATTATCCGACCCGTTCAGGATTATCGTGTGAACAAAACACGCTGGTGCGTGTTACGCTGGCCGACGCCGAGCATGGCACAGGCCGCTAGCATGAGCACGGAGGCATTTGAAAATTTATACTTCAATGTTTGCACGATGGATTACGCGAAGATGGCGCGCGCGATGGTTCCACTCGAAAAGCGGATGAAGCGCGCCGACAAAGTTCATCTCAAAGCGCCGGGAACAGATTTGACGTTCAGCATCAAAGGCATCGGCGCGAAAATGTGCAAGGGCGACCGCAACATTCCCGACGGCGAAGTTTTTTCCTGTCCGACAAAATTTTCCGTGAACGGTACGATTCAATTCAACACGCCGACGCTTTATTCAGGAACGAAATTTGAAAACGTGCGGCTGGAATTGGTTGACGGCAAAATCGTCGATGCGACGGCGAACAACACGAAACGGTTAAATGAAATTCTGGACACGGACG
>JBEKZT010000100.1:0-7230 GCA_049509595.1 Verrucomicrobiota bacterium | reverse complement strand
GTTTAGCGCGCGATTCCTGAAGCTACGCACGCAATAATGTTCCGGTCGCAGCGGCGACAGCGGTTTTTGCATCAACACAAGGAATGTTTCCTGCAAAACATCCTCCGCTTCGTTGTGATTGAGACCCAACGCACGACCATAGAGAATCAATTCCGCCGACTTTGCATCGTAAAGCGTTTCACACCAATGAAATTGTTCGTCACCGGCCACAGTTTCATTCAATAGACACCGAAGTCTCAAAATTTGTATAAATAATTTTTCGTTTTCGGATTCCTGACCGTTAGCTTTCGGTAAAAAAACAGCCGGAACAATCTTCTGTTCCGGCTGTTTTATGATTAATAGAAGAATATCTAAGAATTGATTTTTAAGTGCGGGCAGCCGGCCTCTTAGAGGAAGCGTCCAAAATCGTGGTCAACACACTGTTCGGAACTTGTTCAAAGGTCAACGGTTCCATGGAATAAGAGGCGCGGCCTTTCGACAGCGAACGGATCGCGGTCGCGTAACCGAACATTTCCGCGAGCGG
Organism: Verrucomicrobiota bacterium; assembly: GCA_049509595.1. Classification (GTDB taxonomy): domain Bacteria; phylum Verrucomicrobiota; class Verrucomicrobiia; order Limisphaerales; family UBA11358; genus UBA11358. The sequence continues at coordinate 6,707 of JBEKZT010000100.1, read as the reverse complement.
CACCTGCGCGTTGAGGACGGTCTGGCCGTTTTTCGCCTCGATGCTGTTGATGACGCCGCGACGACGGTTGATGTCGCCCAGCAAATCGCCCTGATATTCGTCCGGCGTCGTGCATTCCACCTTCATGATCGGTTCGAGCAAAATCGGACCGGCTTTTTTGAAGGCATCCTTGAGCGCGAAAATTCCCGCCATGCGGAACGCAAGTTCGTTCGAGTCAACTTCGTGGAACGAGCCGTCAACGACTTCAACTTTTATGTCAATGACTTGATAGCCCGCATAGACGCCGCCCTTGATCGCTTCCTCGATGCCGCTGATGACCGCCGGAATATATTCCTTCGGAATCGTGCCGCCGACGATTTCGTCAAGGACTTCGACGCCCTTGCCTTTTTCATTCGGCTCGACAGTGATGCACGCGTGGCCGTATTGACCTTTGCCGCCGGATTGACGGATGAATTTTCCCTCGCCCTCGGCTTTTTTGGTGATCGTCTCGCGATACGCGATCTGCGGCGCGCCCGTGTTGGCGTCCACCTTGAACTCGCGTTTGAGGCGGTCAATGATGATCTCCAAATGCAATTCGCCCATGCCCGCGATGATGAGCTGGCTGGTTTCCTCGTTCGTGAAACAGCGGAACGTCGGATCTTCCTCGGCGAGACGTTGCAAGCCTTCGGACATTTTGTCGCGATCCTGTTTCGTCTTCGGCTCGACGGCCATCGAGATGACGGGTTCGGGAAACGTCGGCGGTTCGAGCGTCACGTCGTAATCTTCGTCGCACAACGTGTCACCCGTCGTGATGTTGCGCAGGCCGACGAGCGCGGCGATGTCGCCGGCATAAACTTCGTTGATGTCCTTGCGTTCGCTGCCCTGGATGACCATGAGGCGGCTGACGCGTTCGCGTTTGCGCGTGCGCGGATTGTAAATCGTGTCGCCCTTTTTCAACTGGCCGGAATAAACGCGGAAGAAAACCAGTTTGCCCGTGAATGGATCGGTCCAAAGTTTGAACGCCAGCGAACAAAATTTATTGTTGTCGCTCGTTTCGACGTGCACTTTATTTTCCGTGCCCGGCTCCAAACCTTCTGCACCGGGAACGTCCAGTGGGCTTGGCAAATAATCCACAACTGCGTCAACCAAAACCTGAACGCCTTTTTTCTTGAACGCCGAACCGCAAAGAACCGGAACGAGTTCAATCTTGCAGGTGAGACGACGAATCGCCGCTTTCAAAGTCGGCGCGTCAATCGGTTTTTCTTCGAGAACCAAATTCGCAATCTCGTCGTCTTTGTTGGAGACGGCGTCAATCAATTCCGCGAGCGCGGCCTTGGCGCGTTCCTGATGTTCAGGCGCGATTTCTTTGATCTCGTAATTGAGACCTTCATTCGCCTCGCCGGGTCCCCAATAAATTACCTTCTGGTTGACGACATCAATCACGCCCTCAAAACCACCTTCGACTGGCTTGCCTTCAAACTCGCACGGACCCTGGCCCAGCGGCAGAAAAATCGGGAACGCATACGCGCGCAATTTCGTGCGCATGTCGTTGAGCGCGTTTTCAAAATTCGCGCCGATGCGGTCCATCTTGTTCACGAACGCGATGCGCGGAACGTGATATTTCGTCGCCTGACGCCAGACGGTTTCGGATTGCGGCTGCACGCCCGCGACGCCGCAGAACACGGCGACCGCGCCGTCGAGCACGCGCATGGAACGTTCGACTTCCGCCGTGAAGTCCACGTGACCGGGCGTATCAATGATGTTGATGCGATGCGGGACGTTGTTGAACGCCTTGTAAATTTTGTCTTCGCCCGGCTTGGCGGTTTTTTGCGTCCAGAAACACGTGACGGCGGCGGACGTGATCGTGATGCCGCGTTCGCGTTCCTGTTCCATCCAGTCCGTCACGGTGTTGCCGTCGTCCACGTCGCCGATCTTGTGGATGAGGCCGGTGTAAAAAAGAATGCGCTCGGTCGTGGTCGTCTTGCCCGCGTCAATGTGCGCGGCGATGCCGATGTTGCGCGTCCGCTCCAGCGTATATTCACGCTTGGGCGAATTGGCTGGTTTCTTTTCTTCCATGACTGCTTGCATTTGATTTAGAGAATAAAAAATGCCCCGAATTTCACCCTCGGGGCGGTTCTCAAATTTATACTACCAGCGAAAATGTGCAAATGCCTTGTTCGCCTGCGCCATTTTGTGAACTTCGTCGCGTTTGCGAATCGCGTTGCCCTGACCTTGATATGCTTCGAGAATTTCCGCCGCAAGCGCCGCTTTCATCGGCGTGCCTTTGCGTGAGTCTGCAAAATCTACAATCCAGCGCAACGCGAGCGCGGCTTGACGGTCGCTGGGAATCTCCAGAGGCACTTGATACGTCGCACCGCCGACACGGCGGGCTTTCGTCTCGATACGTGGCTTGGCATTGTCCACCGCGCGCTGCAAAATTTCCACTGGATTGCTCGCCGGATTTTTCTCCGAAATGCTTTCAAATGCGCCATACACAATCCGCTGCGCCGTGCTTTTTTTACCGCCATGCATAATTGTGTTCACGAGGCGCGAAACCAAAGCGCTCTGGAATTTTCCGTCTTTGGAAACCGTTCGTCTGGTAGCTTGTCGCCTGCGGGACATAAAATTAGTAAATGGCTAAACGTTATTTTGCCGGAGTGGCCACCGCGCCAGCTTTCGCTTCTTTTGGTCGCTTCACGCCGTATTTCGAACGGCTCACACGGCGTTTTTCAACGCCGGCGGCGTCAAGCGTTCCACGCACGATGTGATAACGCACGCCTGGCAAATCCTTTACGCGCCCGCCGCGGATGAGCACAATCGAATGTTCCTGCAAGTTGTGACCTTCGTCGGGAATGTAAGCGATGACTTCGTAGCCGTTCGTCAAACGAACCTTGGCTACTTTACGCATGGCCGAATTCGGCTTCTTGGGCGTGCGTGTCATTACCTGAATGCACACGCCGCGTCGAAACGGCGAATTTTCCAAGGCAGGCGACTTGGACTTATACTTCACCTTGCGTCGGCCCTTGCGAACGAGTTGGTTGATGGTCGGCATTTATCTTAAAAAATGGAGCGCGGAATATATCAAACAAGTTTTCAGTTGCAACAAGTATTTATATGTTTCGCGATTATGCTAACAACGGGTTCTCCGCTGCAACGGGTTCATCCGCCTCTTCGGCCTCCGGTTCATCAGGAACTTCAACTAACGCCTTGATTGTCGCCTTGCGGTGATAATCAAAGCCTGTGCCCGCCGGGATGATGTGGCCCATGATTACATTTTCCTTGAATCCGCGCAGCGAATCAATCTTGGAACGCGTGGCGGCCTCAGTAAGAACGCGGGTTGTGTCCTGAAACGACGCGGCGCTCAAGAAGCTATCGGTTTCGAGCGACGCCTTCGTGATGCCGAGCAGCACGGGCGAGGCTTCGGCGGGTTTGCCGCCTTTTTTCTCGACGCGCTCGTTCTCCTCCTCGAACGCAAGCCGGTCAATCTGTTCGCCCCAGAGGAATTCCGTGTCACCCGGCTCGGTGACGCGAACCTTGCGCAACATTTGGCGCACGATAATCTCAATGTGCTTATCATTGATCGTAACGCCTTGTAAACGATAAACTTCCTGCACTTCGCCGACGAGGTGTTCCTGCAATTCCTGCGGCCCGCAAACCTCGAGAATTTCATGCGGATCCATCGGGCCTTCTGTCAATTGCTGACCTTTCTTCACCATGTCGCCCTTGAAGACGATGACATGCTTGCCGATCGGAATGAGATGTTCCTCTTCAACGCCGGACTGCACATCTTTAATGACGATGCAACGTTTGCCGCGCACGCTCGTGCCAAAATCAACGATGCCGTCAATTTTAGAAATTTCCGATGCATCTTTCGGACGACGTGCTTCGAACAATTCCGCAACGCGCGGCAAACCACCTGTAATGTCCTTTGTCTTGGACATCTTGCGGGGCGACTTCGCCAGCAACGTGCCTGCAACAATCTTGTCACCTTCGTTGACGACGATGTGCGCGCCGGAAGGAATCGGATAATTAGCCACGACTTCCCCCTTGTCATCGCTGATGATGATCTGCGGGTGCAAATCTTCCTTGTGATCAATGATGACCACCGCTTCCTGGCCGGTTGTTTCATCCATTTCTTGTTTCATCGTCACACCTTCGATGATGTCATGGAACTTAATCTTGCCTGCCTTTTCGGAGAGAATCGGCACGTTGTAAGGATCCCACTGGACAAACGTGTCGCCCTTCTTGACTTGTGATCCGTCTTTGAAAGAAATGACCGCGCCAATGACGATGGTGTGATTTTCCAATTCGCGACCGTCGTCGGCCAGAATTGAAATTGTTCCGTTTTTATTCAGTACGATGTTGTTGCCATCTTCCAGTTGAACGACGCGGAGTTCATTGAATTGAATCTTGCCGTCGTGCTTCGATTTGATTTGCGGCATTTTGAAAACCTGCGCCGCCGTGCCACCGATGTGGAAAGTCCTCATCGTGAGCTGCGTGCCGGGTTCACCAATGGACTGCGCCGCGATAATTCCGACCGCCTCGCCGAGTTTAACAAGACCGCCAGTCGCGAGGTTGCGCCCATAACAATGAATGCAGATGCCGTGCTTGCTTTCACAAGTCAACACTGAGCGGATACGCATACGATCAAGGCCGGTGGTCTCGATGTTCTTGGCTTTGATTTCGTCAATCTCTTCGTTTGCGCGAATGAGAAATTCTTTTGGATTTGTCGGATTCAAAATGTCGTCGCATGCAAAACGTCCTATCAAACGGTCACCGAGTTTCACAACTTCGTCTTCCCCTTCATAAACGGCGGAAACCCAGATACCGTTCGTGGTTCCGCAATCCTGTTCCTGAATGATGACATCCTGCGACACGTCCACGAGTTTGCGCGTCATATAACCGGAGTCTGCCGTCTTAAGTGCGGTGTCAGCGAGACCCTTGCGCGCGCCGTGCGTGGATATGAAATATTCCAACACCGACAAACCTTCGCGGAAGTTCGCCAAAATAGGTTTCTCAATGATGTCGCCGCTTGGCTTGGCCATGAGGCCGCGCAAACCAGCAAGTTGGCGCACCTGTTGTTTGTTGCCGCGCGCGCCGGAATCCACCATGAGATAAACCGGATTGTATTCTTTTTTACCCTGATTTTGTTCGAGCGTACGAAACATGACGCTGGCGATCTGGTCGGTGCAATGCGTCCAAATATCCACGATTTTGTTGTAACGTTCGCCCGGCGTGATCACACCTTTGCGATACTGCTTCTCGACTTCCTTGATCTGTTTCTGCGCGCCGTCAATTTCCTGGTCACGTTCCTTTGGAACAATCATGTCGTCAATGCCGATGGATACACCCGACTTCGTCGCTTCCCTGAAACCAAGTTCTTTCAACTTGTCGAGCATGATCACGGTTTTATCGTGCCCAGCAAATTTGTAGCATTTCCAGATCAAATCACCGAGCTGACTTTTGCCGGCGGATTTGTTGTAGAAGCCGAGTTCTTCCGGCCAGATTTCACTGAACAACACGCGGCCAACAGTCGTTTCAATAATCTTTTTATTCACATCGCCGAAAACGGTTTGCTTGCCAAAATCAGGATTCGCCAAACGAATCCGGTCGTGCGTTTTCAATGCGCTGTCATCGTAGGCGAACTGAACTTCGTCCTTCGAACCGAACAACGGCAACTTCCGCGAATCAGACGGGGCGGCGGCGCGTGGCTCCGCAGTCAGATAATAACAACCAAGCGTAATGTCTTGCGTCGGCGTGATGATCGGCTTGCCGGACGACGGCGAAAAAATATTGTTCGTCGCCATCATCAGCAGGCGTGCTTCCATCTGGGCTTCGACTGAAAGCGGAACGTGAACGGCCATTTGGTCGCCGTCAAAGTCAGCGTTGTAGGCGGTGCAAACCAGTGGATGAATGCGAATCGCTTCGCCTTCGATCAACATCGGTTCGAACGCTTGAACCGACAAACGATGCAATGTTGGTGCACGATTGAGCAGCACTGGATGACCTTTCGTAACTTCTTCCAAAACGTCCCAGACTTCCTTTGTCTGACGCTCAATCATTTTCTTCGCGCTGCGGACGGTGTGAACATAACCCAGCTCTTTCAACCGGCGGATGATGAACGGCTCGAACAAAACGAGCGCCATCTTTTTCGGCAGACCGCACTGGTTCAATTTCAGTTCCGGCCCGATCACGATGACCGAGCGGCCTGAATAATCCACGCGCTTGCCAAGCAAGTTCTGGCGGAAACGTCCGCCCTTGCCCTTAAGCATGTCGCTCAAAGATTTCAGCGAACGATTTCCCGCGCCCGTGACCGGACGTCCGTGACGGCCGTTGTCGAACAACGCGTCCACGGCTTCCTGCAACATTCGCTTTTCGTTGCGGATAATGACTTCCGGCGTTTTGAGTTGCAGCAACGTCTTGAGACGGTTGTTGCGGTTGATGACGCGGCGATACAAATCGTTCAAATCGGAAGTCGCAAAACGTCCGCCTTCGAGTGGCACAAGTGGACGCAAATCCGGCGGAATCACCGGCAGCACCGTGAGAATCATCCATTCGGGACGGCTCTTGGAAATTTGCAAACCTTGCAGCAATTTAATCCGCTTCGCCAATTTCTTGCGAATTTGTTTACTCTTAGTTTCCGTCATCGCCTGTTGCAATTGATCAATGCCTTTCGCCAAATCCACCTTTGCCAGTGCCTCACGCACACCTTCCGCGCCCATTTTGGC
>JBEKZT010000010.1:0-18765 GCA_049509595.1 Verrucomicrobiota bacterium | reverse complement strand
AATTAAAACGCCGATATATGCCTGATCGCGGCGAAGGATAATCGGCTCAAGTTTTTTAACTCGACGCGCTGCATTAATTCCAGCCATCAACCCTTGCGCGGCTGCTTCTTCATAGCCAGAAGTGCCGTTAATTTGCCCAGCCAAAAAAAGATTTTTACAAACTTTTGTTTCGAGCGATGGGAACAATTGTGTTGGATGAGAAAAATCGTATTCGACAGCGTAGGCTGGGCGCATGATTTCGGCGTTCTCACACCCAATTATTGTCCGAACCAAATTTACTTGGACATCGAATGGTAGACAGGTTGAAAAGCCGTTCACATAAATTTCGTCGGTTTCTATGCCTTCCGGCTCTAAAAAAATTTGATGCCGCTCTTTTTCCGAGAATTTAACTATTTTGTCTTCAATTGATGGACAATATCTAGGCCCAATTCCTTTAATAACACCTGCATACATTGGAGATTTGTGGAGGTTGTCACGAATCAAATTAGCTGTTTCATTTGTTGTAAATGTCATAAAACAAGGTAATTGGCCATTAATTTTATCGAGCACAGAGCCGTGGGGATATTTGCCTTTTGAGTTACCCGCTCCGGCGAACCTGCCACGCTCATGTTCCATGTGGAACAGATCATCCTTCCAATAGGTAAAATAAGGAACCGGTTCGTTGCCGTATTGAGCTTCAGTCCTTGAGAAATTAATCGAACGGCGCAATAATCTAGGTGGAGTTCCAGTTTTTAATCTTGCAAGTTCTAGTCCAATTTCTTTAAGCGAATCTGAAAGACACATTGCTGCTTTGTCGCCAGCACGACCTCCTTCTTGCTGATTTGATCCAATATGCATCAATCCGCGCAGAAAAGTTCCAGTTGTCACAATAACTATCTGGCCATGATACTGAACTTCTAAACTAGTTTCGACGCCAAAAACCTCACCATCCTTGTGCAAAATTTTGGAAGATTGTCCCTGCCTTACATCAAGATTCGGTTCTGATTCACATATCCATTTAAGCCTAAATTGATAAGCCTTTTTATCACATTGTGCTCTTGGGGACCAGACTGCTGAACCCTTCTTTGTGTTTAGCATTCGAAATTGCAGCCCAGTCATGTCCGTCGCTCTACCCATCTCACCACCAAGTGCGTCAATTTCTCGAACTAGATGCCCTTTCCCAAGTCCGCCAATCGCCGGGTTGCAGGACATTTGTCCAATCGTATCTGCGTTCATCGTAAGCAGAAGTGTCTGGCAACTCATCCGAGCTGCAGCTAGTGCCGCCTCGACTCCGGCGTGACCGGCACCTATCACTATTACATCATACTGTTTTGGGTAAATGAACATTGAAAAATCAGCCTAAACCATATTTTGCATTGAGCAAGGACTCATCTAGCAGTTTTGATATTTTGTGACTTGGGTTTGCTGTCAAGTGTTCAATAACTTTTAACATATGAATATTGATCTGTAGAGCCTTTATTACTGAAGATGGTGGTTGCTTGCAAAACTGTTGGCAATAGCGCGACTAACTTTATTACAAACGTGTAAAGTCCTAAGAATGAAAATTTCTTAATCGCATGAGTAAACTTCAGGAACTGCCTATTTTGCCGGTAACGTGATAGTAATACTCGTGCCGTAATTGAGGCGGGATTTAATTCGTATTGTACCGCGATGTGTTTCAATAATACGGCCGACGATAGCCAGACCGAATCCCGTGCCTTTGGCTTTCGTCGTGCTCAAGACCGCAGTGAACGCACGCCGCTGCAATTCTTCGCTCATGCCTTTCCCAGCGTCTTTGAATTCCACCGAGACGTGCGTCGGCTTTTCATTCGAACGTGGCAAGCGAATGGCGCGGGATTTTATCGTAAGCACACCACCGTCCGGCATCGCTTCCGTAGCGTTGAGAATCAAATTCAAAAACGCCTGTTCAAGTTGCGGTGCGTCACCCATGACCGTCGGCAAATTCGGTTGCAATTCGCGAATTAATTCAATGTTTTGATTCGCCAGTTTGTGCCGCACAAGCAATCCGAGTTCATCAAACAATTCATTCAAATTTACCGGCACAAGTTGAGGCTCAGTCGTCCGTGCAAAAGCGAGAATCTGCTCTACGATTTTGTTTAAATGTTCGATTTTTGCGTCAATGATACGGGCGTCTTTTGCGCGCGGATCTCCGTCGGGAAATTTCAAATTCAGCGAGTGATACAATAGCTTCATTACCGTGAGCGGATTGCGAATTTCGTGCGCAACTTCGGCAGCGAGCAGACCAAGCGCGGAAAGTTTTTCGTTTTGCCGCAATTGTTCCTCCACATCCACAATGCGTTCGTAAAGTCGCGCTTTTTCAATCGCAATGGCCGACAGTTCCGCCAGTGCACTTAAGATGCGGACTTCCTCATTAGAAAAATTATAAGGCCGTCCGGTATAAACACTTAATGTTCCAATAGCTTGACCGGCAAAAAGCAGTGGAACGCTTAACAATGAAATTAAACCTTCCTGCCGCGCCGTTTCGACGTTTTGATAACGGCTAGATGTTTGGACATTTTCCACTTGAAGTGGTTTTTTGCGTCGCACAACAACACCGAGTGCACTGTCTTCCACACCCAAACGTGGTTTTTTGATGTAGGCTTCGCCCGCACCGTAGCTGGCACGCAAATCGAGCCATTCCCGGCTTTCGTCGAGCATCATCAGCGAGCACATCCGCGCACGCATAAGCACACACACTTCGCGCGTGATAGCACGCAATGCTTCATCAAGATTTAAGGTCGAATTGATCGTGCGGCTCACACTTGCAAGCGATTCAAAGAGACGCGCCTTCAATCGCAATTGTTCGTAGAGCCACGTGTTGTGAATGACTTTAGCGGCTTGAACCGCGAGTTCCTGAAGCAATTCCTGATCATTCGTGCTGAATACATTCTCGCGATCTGAATCCACGTTAATTACGCCGCGAACTTCGCCATTCACTTCCAGCGGAACGGCCAATTCCGACCGCACGCCGCGGCGCGCCGCAACGTAACGTGGATCTTGCGTCACATCACCGACGCGCGCGGGTATGCCTGTGCGAGCGACCCAGCCGGTTATTCCTTCACCAACGCGTAATTTCAGTCGTGTCGCCGATGCCGGCAGATTTTGCGAAGCATGAATCTCCAGAAAGCCCGAAGTCGGATTGACCAAAACCACCGAGCCGCTTGACGCGCGCATGAGGCGAACGGCTTCGCTCACGATCAATTGCAATGCTTCCTGCGAGTCGAGCGTCGAATGAATAACATTGCTCACCTGATAGAGCAAATTCAGCCGCTCGTAACGCGAACGTAATGTTGCCAATTCGTCGCTCACAATTTGAAATCAAATTTCATCGCACCCGCGCTGTCAGGCATAAACCTGCCGCGCCAAAAAATATGTTGGGCAGCCACGCCGCCAGCCATGCTGGCAAATAATTGCCGGTGCCCAATGCCAGTGTGACTTGTTGCAAAACAAAAAACGTAAAGCAAATAAAAATACTGCCCGCAACACCGACAAAAACATTTCGCCGGCCCGACGCTGCACCAAACGGAATGGCGATGAGTACGACGACGAGACACGTCCACGGCGCAGCGAGGCGTCCATACAATTTGGTCAGCAGCCAGCTTGAATCGCGACGCGGTAAATCCGGATGCAACCGTAAATAATCAAAAATGTCCATGAGCGGGATGTCCGCGCTGCGCATGTTGCGCAGACTCAAATAATTACTGATTTTGATTTCACTTTCGATTTGCTTCGGAGTTTCGGAAAATTCCGGCATCGCCAGCACATTCGTTTGCAATAGCGGCATGAGCGGCGCGGTCACATCTGGTTGCGCATATTCTTTTACGTCAAAAAAGGTCCACACACCGTTCGTGCGAATCGCACGCTCTGCCTGCAATTGCCGCCATGAACCGTCCGGCAATGTCCAACTTACCTTGGGATTGAGCATTTCCGTTGTCTTGATGCGGTATTCATCAATTTGCCAAAGGCGGTGCTCACGCGCGTTGGTGAAGCCGAAATTGCGGAATTCGTTTTCCGCAGCCGCATCATTTTGCTTTTGCACGTGACGAATCAAAATACGTTCGGCCCATTCATTGCCGCGCGGGGCACACAATTCATTTAATGCAAACAGCGCCAGACTCGCAACGAAGCCAACCGCAAAATACGGCGCGCACAATCGCCACAGGCTCACACCGGCCGCACGAATGGCGGTGATTTCATTATGTCGCGCGTGATTCGTGAGCGTGTAAAGCAAAGCGAGTAACAGTGCAATCGGCAAAACCGTGACCAAAAAACCCGGAGTTGTCGCGACATAATACTCAACGACGTCGCGCAAATGAAATTTGCGTTCCTGAAAATCTGATAATTTATCGAACGTGTCGAAGGAAATCCAAAAGATCAGGAAGCCCACCAGACAGCAGCCGAGTGGTGCGAGCAGTTCGCGGAATAAATATCGATCGAGCAACCGCATTGCGCGAGGGTAAGCGGCGCGACCGGAACGGGGCAAGTTTTGTTGGAAACTCGCGCCGTTGAAAATTCGTGCGCCAAGCCAAATCGCCACTATAAATAATTCCCTTTCATAATTTATCCCTGCAAACTTTTTGCTAAGAATTACTGCGTCGCAATGAAAATCATCACCGACGAAAAATGCACCGGCTATTCGCGTTACGGCCATCCTGAACGTCCCGCGCGAATTACCGCCACAGTTGAACGGCTGAAAAATCAGACGGAATTGCCGGTGACCTGGGTTATACCAACAAAAATCAGCGACGAACAAATTCTCCGCGCGCACGCTCCTGAAATGCTTGCGCGTATGCAAATTCCACAAGACTTTGACGCCGACACGCCTTTTTACGAAAACATCAGTCAATTCACCCACACATCCGCCGCCGCTGCGCTTGATGCGATGCGTGCCGCGTGCAATGGCGAAAATGTTTTCAGTCTCATGCGCCCGCCTGGCCACCACGCCACGCGCGAAAAATCAATGGGCTTTTGTTACTTGAACAACATCGCCATTGCTATTCTCGAAGCGCTTGCGACCGGCATAAAGCGCATCGCCGTCTTTGACTTCGACGTGCATCACGGCAACGGCACGGAAGACATTTTGCTCAATCGCGAAGGCGTCGCGTTTTTTTCCGTTCACCAATTTCCCGCATATCCCGGCACGGGCGGAAAAAATGTCGGCAAAAACTGTTTCAATTATCCTGTCGCACCGTCCACGCCGCGCGAATCGTATCGCGCCACACTTGCCCGCGCGCTCCACGATCTGAAAAAATTCTCGCCCGACCTCATCGCCGTTTCCGCCGGATTCGACGCCTACGCGCGCGATCCACTCGCCGACGGCACGCTGTTGCCGGAAGATTTTTCCTGGCTTGGCAAAGAATTGCGCTCATTAAAAATCCCTTTGTTTAGTCTGCTCGAAGGCGGTTACAGCCGCGATTTGCCTGAACTCATTTATTCCTACCTAAAAGGCATGGAAGATAAATAATTTTGCGTTGTGAATGGGAAGTAATTCCTCTCGACAAGCGAAATTGAAAATTTAATCTCCGCCCATGTCGTCGGCGCATCTTATTCCAATTCTGTTGGTAGGTTTTTTTGGTTGGAGCATCTATCGCCGTGTGCGCCGAAATATCGGCAGGCAAAATTTGCATCCGCGACGAGCCATCAAGTCCATCGTCATTCTTTTCCTCGTCAGCTTGCTGATTATCGGCACGTCGCTGCAAAATCAACGATTGTTGCTCGGCTTCGGAGGCGGCCTGTTGCTGGGTGCGTTGCTAGGTTTTGTCGGATTGAATCTCACGCGATTTGAAACGACCGACGAGGGTCGTTTTTACACGCCCAACACGCACATCGGTGTCGCGCTTTCGTTGTTGCTGGCCGGACGGCTGGCCTACCGCTTTATGATGTTCCCCGATATTTCAACCAAATCCAACCATCCGCCGCCGATACAAAGTCCGCTGACTTTTCTAATTATCGGGCTGGCGGTCGGCTACTACATTGTTTATCAAACCGGTTTGTTCATTCATGCCCGCGACAAAAAATGATTTGGCGATCTTCGGGTTTGCTTGCGCTCGCCGCGCTTTTTTCCGAAACTGGCAGTGATGAACGACTCGAAAAATTGGAACGTTTCCAAATGGCCGTTTCTGCTCGGCGACGCATTGTTGCTCGCTACCGCAGGCATTCTCATTTGGAAATCCGCGCATCCGATTGCGCAATGGGAAATCATCGTGTGCATCGTTTGTGTCGTATTCGGCGCGGTACTCGGCACGTTACCATTCATTCTTGATTACCGCGCGATTCTAAAAGTAGTTGAAGTCAACGCGCTTGGCACCGTTTCCGAAAAGATTCAAAATCTGGAAAAACTCGCCGCGCAAATCACTTCCGCCACGAATCAATGGGACATGGTTCAGGGCCACGCTGAAAAAACTTCAGCCAACGCGAAGAAAATCACCGATAAAATGGCCGCCGAAGTCCGCGAATTTTCCGAGTTCATGCAAAAAATGAATGACAGTGAAAAATCCGCGCTCCGGCTTGAAATTGATAAATTCCGCCGAGCCGAAGCGGACTGGTTGCAAGTCCTAGTGCGCATTCTCGATCATATTTTCTCGCTGCATTCCGCAGCCGTCCGCTCCGGCCAGCCGAAAATCGCCGAACAACTGACGCATTTCCAAAACGCCTGCCGCGCCGCCGCCCGCCGCGTCGGACTCACGCTGTTCGTCGCCGAACTGGACGAACTTTTCATCGCTGAACGGCACCAAGTCGTTGATGGCGAAACAAAACCGTTTGACGGCGCTGTCGTTGGTGAAACGGTTGGCGCAGGTTATACGTTTCAAGGAAAACTATTGCGTCCTGCGCTCGTTCGCTTGCGCGAAGCAAATCCGCCTGCGACTATACCCGTTGAAGAATCTGCCGAGCTTTCAGTCGAGTCACCGGATTAAATTTTCACGTCCACTGTTTTCTGCGCCGACAAAAAGTGCAGCCAGCAACTGGTGACCGGCCGGTCATAAATTTTCGCCAAGGCGCTGGCGTAAAGTTTCAATTGCGGCAAATAAATTTCAATTTTCCCCGCCAATTCATCCGCGTGAACTTCGTCCGTCTTGAAATCTGCGAGCCAGATTTTATCCGGCAGCAGCACGACCAAATCCGCCACGCCTTGAACAACGATGAATTCATTTCCGAGATTTGCAGCCGGCTCCCTTTCGAAAATCTCATCTAATTCTTTCGGAGTAAATTTCGCTGTGAACGGCAATTCACGCTTCACGTTTGAAGCGTGATTAAGAATTTTCTCCCCCGCATCTGATTTCCAAAATGCTGCAATCGCCTTCAAATTCAAAACGGCGCTTTCGTCCGCCGATATAAAATTTTCATTTTGCAAACGCCGTGCCTCCACTTTGAGCGATTCCAGATTTATCGCGCTTTCAAACGAAAAATGCTGAAGAAACTTGTGATGCGCCACGCCAGTTTCAGTCGCCGATAATTTTCCGCGCGTTCTGCGACTTGTTGCTCGCGTAAAATCACGCGAAACAAAAATTGATTCGGCTTCGCCGTCCAGTTCATCTGCCGCCTGTCGCCGCAACGCCGTAACGGATGATTTGGCTGCGCGCTGTGTCGCCTCATTGAATTTGTATTGCCAGTTCAAAACTTCACGGAGTTTTTGTTTTGATTCAACATCAAGTGCCGATAACCCGGCTTCTGTTTTTTCTTCCGCGGCTTTTTTACCCGCAAGTTCCTCGTCGTTTACCACGCGCCAGTGCAGATGCGGTAATTCGCCTCGCATTGTCTCTGCGTTGACGCCTTGCACATTTTGCGCGAACCACAGACCAAACCAGTCGGCAAAACTTTTTGCAGCAACTATTTTTTGCGGCGTGATTTCGACCGGTTTGGTCCAAACTGATTCCCATTTTTTTCCTGTGACGCTTGCGGTCAAAATCAAATTGTCGCGCGCGCGGGTCATTGCAACGTAAAGCAACCGCAATTCTTCGCCACGCAATTCCTTTTTTTGATTTCGTTGCGCAAGCCAGTGCGGCAAACTCGGATAACGACTTCCCGTATGCGGCGGCTTGATACGCGGGCACAAGCCGAATTGTTCGTCCAAAATGATTTCGCCGCGTAAATCCTGTTCGTTGAACGGCTTTGCCAAATCAGCGATGGCGACGATCGGAAATTCCAACCCTTTGCTCTGATGAATACTCATCAGGCGGGCGGCATTTTCATCCGCGAGCGGCGCGACTTCCGGCTCGGCTTCAATTTCACGTTGTGCCTCGACAAATTTCAAAAAACGAAACAATCCCTGTCGTTGAAAATGGTCGAACTTCTGTGCCAGATTTAGAAATTGTTCCACATTTGCGCGCCGTCGAACGCCGCGCGGCTGCGCCTGCAACCAGTCGGTATAATGCGTTTCCGCCATCACGTCTTCGAGACATTGCGACAGCGATGCATGCCGGACAAGTTTTCGCCAGTGCGCAAATCGTTCCAAAAATTTCTCAATTTTGGACAGCAGCTTGTTCTGACTTCCGGCTTTCGAGTTCCGGCTCCTGACAAGCGCCGTCCAAAAATGGACGTCTTTTGCAGCAAGCCGAATTTGCGCCAGTTCATCGAGCGACAAGCCGGCAAGTGGCGAGCGCAAAACGGCGATGCACGGAATGTCTTGCAACGGATTGTCGAGCAATTGAAGCAAACTTAATAAATCCAAAATCTCTGCGCTGTCATAAAACCCACCGCGCTCAACGACGAGTGGCACATCCGCGCGCTCAAACTGCTTCGCAAAAATCTCCGCTTTGCCAGCGGGCGAACGCAAAAGCACCGCCATGTCGCGCCAATCAACGGCGCGGAAAATTTTTTCCTTGTCGTCCCAAATCTTCTGCTGCCTGTTTTTTAATTCTGTCAATCGCGACGCGAGCAGCCGCGCTTCTTTTTCCGATTCTTCCAAATCCGCCAATTCATTCGCGCCGGATATGTCTTCTGCTTTCGCGTCGTTGCGTCCGGTTTTAATTCTTAAAAGCAATTCCGTCCTTGGCGACGAATCTTTTGCGCTGCTCAAATCCACTTGTGTTTCCAGCGAACCGAATTGCAATCGCGCCTCGGCGGCGTAATTCACGCCGCCGATTTCCTCATGCATGAGCAGCCCGAAAACAGAATTAACACAATTAAGCAAACTCTCGCGGCTACGGAAATTTTCCGTAAGCGGAACTATCTGGCCGTCTTTGCCACACCAATCACGGGCGTAATCGCGGAAAATTTTTGGGTCAGCAAGACGAAAGCGGTAAATGCTCTGTTTCACGTCACCAACGAGAAAACGGTTTGCATTTTCACCGTCGCGCGAAAGCGCGGAAATGATTTTGTCCTGTGCAGCGTTAATATCCTGATATTCGTCCACAAAGACAAAACGCAACTTTTCACGCCAGCGCTCCGCAATTTGCGTTGACTTTTC
Source organism: Verrucomicrobiota bacterium (assembly GCA_049509595.1). Classification (GTDB taxonomy): domain Bacteria; phylum Verrucomicrobiota; class Verrucomicrobiia; order Limisphaerales; family UBA11358; genus UBA11358. The sequence goes on along the minus strand of JBEKZT010000010.1, from coordinate 9,359 downwards.
CATTTCAAAATCCCAAAGCAACTTCAACGCGAATTGTTCCAGATCGTGAAAATCCAGAACGCCATCGGCACGTTTGCGGACGGCGAACCGCGCGGAAAAGTCCTGCGCCAGTCGCAACAACGCCGTCATGGGGCCGTGAATCCAAGTCCAATCTTCGGCCAGCGGGTCGCGGGCACCCTTAATTGTCGCGAGTGAATTCAGAAACGCCGCGTCCGCAAAAAATTTCTCCAGCGGTTTTTCCAAAACACCTTTTTTGCCTTTTGGCCAGACCGTTGAAGCGTTCTGGATTTCATCCAAAATAATTGCCGTTTGCTCGCGGGAAAATTCCTTCGGTAGTTTTTTTAGAACTTCCAAACATTCGGCGGCCTTTACATTTTCTGCGCGAAAATCTTCCAATACAGGCAGCCATTCGTCACGCCATTGGTGGATTCCGGCAAGCAACCATGTTTGCCATTCATCCGGCACTGGCACTGCAAACTTCCCGATTTGCCTTGCGAGCCAGCCTTCGGCGTCAGGACGTGTTTGCGAGTAATTATGCAAGCGCAAAACGAGCGAACGGATTTTTTCGTCATGACCGCCACCGTAAATTTGAATCAGATTTTGGACGGCAGTGGAAAATTCGTCCTGACCCTCGTAGTGCGATTGAAATTGTTCGTTAAGCGTTTCGTTGGCGAGTAAACGCGCTTCACCTTCGGCGAGCATGGCAAGCTGCGGATCCAGACCGAGTTCGTAAAAATGGTCGCGCACCAGTTTGAGGCAAAAGCTGTGGAGCGTGCCGATGTGCGCGGCATCAAAGAGCGCAAGCTGCTCAATGCAATGGGAATCGTCTGGATTTTCCTGCGATTTTATTTCGAGCGCGCGGCGGAGCCGGTGGCGCATTTCCGTTGCCGCCGCTTCGGTAAAAGTCACAATCAAAATTTCATCGAGTGACACGCGTGGATTTTCTTCACACAAACAATCCAGGCAGCGTTCAACGAGTGTGCGCGTTTTGCCCGTACCGGCGCCGGCCATGACAAGCACATTGCCGCGCGCGACGACGGCGCGACGTTGCGACGGCGTCAGGTGATTGTCTTTTCCATGCGGCAATTTCATGCTGTACAAAGGCTAACATGTAAACCAAGATTTCCGCAATTTTCCACGTGCTTTTGCAGGAAGATTTGCTTACAAATAAATCATGCTTCAGGGTTTGCGGCTAAAGGATCAGCCGTTGAGCGAACGCCCGCGCGAACGGCTTGTGGCGCTCGGTGCGGATGCCTTGAGCCACGCGGAATTGATCGCGATTCTACTGCGAACCGGATTGAAGGGCGCGAACGCCGTCGAAATTGGAAAACAACTTTTACACAAATTCGGCACGCTGCAGTCGCTGGCGCAAACATCCGTGACCGATTTGCAGAAAGTCAAAGGCATCGGGCGCGACAAGGCGGTCACGCTCGTGGCCGCGTTCGCGCTGGCGCGGAAAATGGCGGGTGAACTTCAACGCGAATCGCCCGTACTCGACAATCCTGAAAACGTCGTGCAATTGTTGCGTGAACAAAACCTTGTGAAAAATGTGGAGACGTTGCAGGTGTTGCTGCTGAACACACGGCATAAACTGATTCGCGTGGAAGAAATTTCCGCCGGCACGCTTGATACAATTCTGGTGCATCCGCGCGAAGTGTTCAAATCTGCCATTGCCGCCAACGCCGCTGCCATCGTGCTTGCACACAATCATCCGAGCGGCGACCCGACGCCGAGCGAGGCCGATATCAAGGTGACGCGTGATCTAATCCGCGCCGGACAACTTTTGAAGATAGAAGTGCTCGACCATGTCATTATTGGCCGCGCGACGGCGGAAAGGCAGAAGGATTACTCGTCGTTGCGCGAGCTGGGATATTTTTATGCTTGAATGGATTAATCATTGAATTGTCAGAAGTTTCGTCGGAGAAAACTCGATTTTATATTTTAACGATGCAACAATTCAGTGAAACATGATTCACCCAACTGCCATCATCCATCCGAAAGCGAAGCTGGACGCCACCGTCCAAGTCGGGCCGTATGCCGTGATTGACGAGGGGGTGGAACTCGGTGCGCATTGCGTCGTCGGGCCGCACGCTTATCTCACGGGACTAACGACGATTGGGGCACACAACCATTTTCATGCCAGTTGCGTCATCGGCGATACGCCGCAGGATTTGAAATATAAAAACGAACCGGCGCGATTGCGAATTGGTAACAATAACGTTTTCCGCGAACACGTTACTGTGCATCGTTCAAACAAAACCGCTGAGGATACGGTTATCGGCTCGTGTAATTTTCTGATGGGAAATTGCCACGTCGGTCACAATTGCCAGTTGGGCAATCACATCATCATCGCCAACGGTGCGCTGCTGGCGGGGCATGTCACGGTGCATGACCGCGCGTTCATTTCCGGGAATTGTCTCATTCATCAATGCACGCGCCTCGGCACGCTGACGATGTTGCAAGGCGGCACACGCATCGGACAGGATTTGCCGCCGTTCACAATCGCATATGGTATCAATCGGATTTGCGGATTAAACACGGTGGGTTTGCGCCGTGCGGGTTTCACGACGGAACAACGGCTGGAATTGAAACAGCTTTATCACGCGTTGTTTCGCAGTGGAAAAAATCTGCGCTCGGCAATCGAAGAAGCGCAAAAGAATTTCAGCAGCCCGACGGCAAAAACCATGCTAGATTTTGTCGCCGGAGCGAAACGCGGCGTTTGCACGGATGCGAACCGCGCAATTTCCGAAAATGAAGATGAATAGAGGTATACATCATGTATAAAATCATCGGTCAGGACGGCAAAGTATACGGGCCGATCACCGCCGAACAATTGCGGCAATGGATTGCCGAAAGCCGCGCCAATGCGCAGACGCAAACGCTCGCGGAAGGTGCGGCGGAATGGAAACCGCTCGGCACGCTGCCGGAATTCGCGAATCATTTTGCGCCGCAAGTTCCACCGACAATCCGTCCATTGACTGCCGGGCGGATTCCGAAAATAAATTCATTTGCGATGGCCGGATTGATTTTTGGAATTTTATCCCTGGCGTGCTGCTGTAAATTTCTGTTTGGTGTGTTCGGCCTCATTTTTTCAGTCATTGGACTTTCACAAATCAACCGGCACCCTGAACTTTACGAAGGACACGGACTGGCCATCTGGGGACTTATACTTTCGACTGCAGGTTTGCTGCTTTTTTTCGCGATCTTGATTTTCGCTCTGGCAACCGGCCACTTTCATGTCAATTGGAGTTTTAACCGTTTTTAAAGGAAATCATGCGCGCACAATCGCAAACCGTTCCGCCAAAAATTTCCGCGCCGCCGTCGCTGGGATTTTTCGCCGCAATAACACTGGCGTTTGCTGGCATTGTCACCGGCGCAGTTTTGTTCTGTTTTGACCCGGCGAAAAATAATTTTTATCCGACTTGCACGTTTCATGCGCTGACCGGACTAAATTGTCCGGGTTGCGGCATGACGCGTGCGGCGTATCAATTGTTGCATGGACATATTTTGCGCGCGCTGCAAGACAACGCGCTGTTTGTTCTGACACTCCCGGCATTGGGCGCGCGAAGCGTATGGTTCGTCACGCGAAAAATTAGCAAACAGCCAGTCATTTTTTTTGTTCCGCCAAAGGCGCTGTGGGCATTCCTTGTCGTCGCACTTGTTTTTGCCGTGCTAAGGAATCTGCCGGCATTTTCGTTTCTCTCGCCGTGAAAGTGCCAGAACTTTTCCCTTTTGTGAACGCCCGGCGTCGTGTTCAATTTTGAATTATGAGTCTGACACATCCATTGACAACCACGACTTTTGAATTACCCGGTTATCGCGTGACCAAGTCGTTCGGCGTCGTGCGCGGTATCATCGTGCGGTCACGTTCGGTCATCGGCAATATCGGCGCGAGCATTCAAAGCCTTTTCGGCGGGAACATTTCGCTCTATACGAATTTGTGCGAGCGAGCGCGTGAGGATACTTTCAACTTGATGCTCACACATGCTGGCCAACTTGGTGCCAACGCGGTCATCGGCGTGCGTTACGACGCGACGGAGATCGCACCCGGCATCACCGAAGTGCTGTGTTATGGCACGGCCGTTTACGTCGAGGCGGAAAGCCGTTGAAACGTGAATCGTTCAATCGGCGCATCGGTGGAAGCGTGAATGCGCAGCCTGAAACATGAAAGCGTTGAGCGATGACACTTTTCTCGCGCGGCTGTTGGGCAAACTGGCGGCGGCGGTGATTCGCCATCCGCGCTGGTTTTTTTATCCGCAAATCGCACTGTTTGTGGCGAGCGTTCTGGTCACCCTCGCGTTTCTGAAATTTGACACGAATCGTGACGACCTGGTCAGTTCGAACCAAAAATATCACCGGAATTTTCTCGCGCTCCAAAAGGAATTTCCGCAGCAGGGCAACGATCTTGTTGTTGTCGCAGAGAGCGATGACCCAGAAAAGAACCGGCAATTCATCGAGCGTCTTGCCGCGAAAATGGTGCCTGAAACCAATTTGTTTTGCGACGTCTTCTACCAACACGATTTGGCGATGCTGGGGACAAAGGCGCTTTTCTTTGCGTCAGAAACCAACCTAGCCACCATTCAAACGGTGCTACACGACGATCTGCCGTTCATAAAGCAATTCACGCAGACAACGAACCTTATCTCTTTTTTTGGCCAGATTAACACGACGTTCCGCAACGCATCACGCGAGACGAATACGCAAACAGAATCGCTCGTTCAAACGCTGCCGGTGCTGACGCGCATTGTGACGCAGGCCGCCGCGAGTCTGCAAATGCCCGGCAAACCGCCATCGCCCGGCGTCGCGTCGTTTTTCGGTGCGACCGATGTTTCTGACGTCTATATCACACTTAATCACGACCGGATTTTTCTGCTCACAACACACGCGCCGGTTGGCAAAACGAATGACACTCCGCCTGCACTTTGGAAACTTTTGAAGGATGCCGTTTTGGAGAATGTGTTTCATCAGCATGCGCTGAGCGGGGATTTAAATGGAGATGCGATTGATCGTTTGCGCCAGTTGATCAAGGAAACCCAAAACGAAGTGCCCGGCCTCAACGTCGGCCTGACGGGCGAACCCGTTTTGGATGACGACGAAATGATACAATCGCAAAAAGACATGACGCTCGCAAGCGTCGTGTCGCTGTTTTTGTGTGCGGTGATTTTTATTTACGGCTACAACGAAATCGGCCGACCGGTGAAAGCAACGATTTGCTTGATTGTCGGGCTGGCTTACACGCTCGCATTTGCGGCGCTGGGAGTCGGGCATTTGAACATTTTGACGATTACATTTGTGCCGATGCTCATCGGGCTGGCGATCGATTATGCGGTGCATTTGATTACGCGTTATGAAGAAGAATTACGTCACGGCAGAACAAGGGAAGTGGCCCTGACCAAAGCAATGGTTTTCACCGGCCAGGGAATTTTCACGGGCGCGCTGACAACAGCAGGCGCATTTATCGCAATGGCATTCACAAATTTCAAAGGCATACAAGAAATGGGCGTAATTTGCGGCGGCGGATTGTTGCTTTGTTTTGTGCCGATGATGACGTTGCTACCCGTCTTGCTTTTGCGCGGCCGGCAAAACGCTATTGAACATCGACGTTCAGAAGATGCGACCCGCGCACGTATCGAAAACATCTGGCTGCAACGCCCAGCGGCGGTGATTTTCATTACGGCGGTGCTAGGCGCGCTCGCGTTCACGCAAATCGATACAGGCAAAGTCAAATTTGATTACAACCTAATTAAAATGCAAAGTCCCAATCTGCCTTCAGTCGTCTTTCAACAAAAATTGATTTCGGCGGACAAATCAGTGCTTACCGGCGCAATCGTCGCGACCAACTTAGACCAGGCCATTGCGCTGGAAGAAAAAATCAAAAAACTCCCGACCGTTGCGGACATCGAACCACCGCCGGAAATGCTTAACAATTTTCTCGCAACGAATCAGAACACAAAACTAGAGCTCATTCGCGAAATCAAACGAGAAGTTTCGCCGCTGGAATTCAGTGCAGCGGATTTGACGCCAGTGGACATTCAAGATTTGAGCGCGGCACTATATTCGCTTTACGGCTATTGCGGTGCGGCGCTGGAAGAAATCAGCAACAGCGATCCAGAGCTTTCGAGACAATTTGTTTCCTTGCGCCAGGCCATTGAAAATTTTCGCAAAACAATGTTTACCGGCGATAGCGCAGAGACAGCTGAACACGCCGACAAACTCGCGGAATTTCAACAAGCACTGTTCAACGATGTACGCGAAACGTTCGAATCCTTGCAAAATCAAAACGATAACGCGCCGTTGCGTGTGGACGATTTGCCTGCCGCGTTGCGCGACCAATTTGTCGGCGAGACCGGAAAATTTCTATTGCAAGTCTTCCCGAAAGACGATGTGTGGCAGCGCGCGAATCAGGAAAAATTCGTCGCCGATCTGCGAACAGTGGACGCGAATGCCACTGGCACGCCCGTCCAACTTTACGAATACGAAACATTGCTCAAAAACAGTTACGTTCAGGCGGCTTGGTACTCGCTTGTGGCGATTGCCGTTTTGGTCTACCTCCATTTCCGCACGGTCGTATCGGTGATTCTCTCTTTATTGCCGGTCGGCATTGGCACGCTTTGGCTAGCCGGCTTGATGGGCTGGTTTAACATTCCATTTAATTTGGCTAATATCATGACGTTGCCGCTGGTCATCGGCATCGGCGTGACAAACGGGATTCAAATCCTCAATCGCTTCGCCGAAGAACGAACTCCAAATATTCTGGCGCGCAGCACTGGCAAAGCCGTGCTGGTGTCAGGATTGACGGCCATCGCCGGTTTCGGCAGTCTCATTCTCGCCAAAGATAAGGGAATTCACAGTTTGGGTTATGTAATGGCAATAGGAATCGCTACATGTATGATTGCGGGTTTGACGTTTTTGCCGGCACTGCTCAATTTACTTGGCCGTTGGCTACCGTTGATAAAGCAACAACCCAGTGCCGACAAATCATCGCCGACACTGGGTCAGGAGGAACCGAGGTCAAAAAACCTCAAGTGAAAAGAATCTAGTGAAAAATTATGAAAAGTCAACCTCAATGTTAAAATTAACTTTGAAAGAGCTAAACAAGCCTTTTGGCAATGTTCGGTAACGATAACTTAAAAATAAATCATGCCGAAAAGTTTCACTCATCGCCAAATTTGTTGGTTGCTTTTTGCGTTAAATTTGTCTTTCCAAAGTTTTGGAGAAGATTTCAGTGCAGGTCCACTCTTCGATAAATTCAAACTGACATTGGATTTAGGGCATCGCACCGAAGCAATTGGGCCTTTTTTTTATGACCAAGAATCTGATTCGGAAAAAACATGGGTTATTTCACCACTATTTTCACATGACTCCAATCCGGCGGTTGAATCGAGTGAAGACGATTTCATTTATCCATTGCTGACTTTCGAACATTTTGGAACTGAATACCGCTGGCAATTTTGTCAGTTACTCAGTTTTTCCGGCGGCAAAGGCCCGCAAGACTTTGAAAAAAGGCGGTTCACGGTTTTCCCATTTTATTTTCAGCAACGTTCGCCGGATACAAATGAAAATTACACCGCGTTGGTTCCATTCTATGGACATATAGAAAATCGGTTGTTTCGCGATGATATTTTCTTCGTGATGTTCCCACTCTACAGCGAGACCCGAAAAAAAGACGTCGTCACTGATAATTACCTCTATCCATTTTTTCATCTGCGCCACGGTGACGGACTGCATGGCTGGCAATTCTGGCCACTCGTCGGCGATGAACATAAAGATACAACTGTTCAAACAAATGGCTTTGGCGAAAAGGTAATTTTCGGCGGCCATGATAATTTTTTCGCACTCTGGCCAATTTATTTTAATCAAACCGACGGCATTGGCACTGACGATCTAGAAAAGTTCCGCGCCGTGCTGCCATTTTACAGTTCGCTCCGTTCACCAGAACGCGATTCGACCTCTGTGCTTTGGCCGTTTTTTGAGGATATTGACGACCGCGGGAAGAAATATCACGAATGGGAAGGCCCATGGCCTTTCGTTGTCGTTGCACGCGGCGAAGGCAAAACGACGACGCGAATCTGGCCGTTGTTCAGCCAGGCACACAATAATTCGTTAGAAAGTGATTTTTATTTGTGGCCGCTTTACAAATACAATCGTTTGCTTGCCGGTACGCTCGATCAAGAGCGCACACGCATTTTGTTTTACTTGTTTGTGAGTCTAACCGAAAAGAATACTGAAACCAAAGCTGAGCAAAGGCGCGTTGACTTTTGGCCATTATTCACGTGGCATCGTGATTTCAACGGAAACAGCCGTTTGCAAATCCTTGCGCCGGTTGAACCGTTGTTGCCAAACAATCGCGGCATTGAGCGTAACTGGTCGCCGCTATGGTCGTTGTGGCGGGATGAAAAAAATCCGAAATCCGGCGCGAACAGCCAGTCGTTACTATGGAATTTTTATCGCCGCGATGCAACACCGAGATCCAAAAAATGCTCGCTCATGTTTGGCCTTTTCCAGTATCAATCGGGTTCGGAAAGTACAGGGTTGCGCTTGCTGTATATTCCGGTGTTTGAAACACACAAGCTAACAAACCATTTGTAAAAATGAAAATGCGTCAAAGTTATGTTTGAAAATATAGGCGAAATGATTGTTTTATTTGGACGCACGTTGCTGGCGCTGCCGCTTGCATGGCGACAACGTCAAAAAATCTTCGACCAGTTTTTTGAAATAGGGAATGCGAGTCTGTTGATGGTTTGTGTGCTGTCGTTTTTCATCGGCGCGGTCATCGCATTGCAAACAGGGCCGGTTTTGGTTGAACGCAGTTTGGCGAGTGCCGTTGGCGGCATCGTCGGCATTTCGTTGGCCAAAGAATTGGCACCAGTAATGATGGCCATTCTGATTGCGGGGCGCATCGGCTCGGCAATGGCGGCGGAAATCGGTTCGATGCGCGTGTATCAGGAAATTGACGCACTGCGCACCATGAATATCAATCCGATTCACTACCTTGTCCTGCCGCGACTGGTAGCCATCGCATGCGCGTTGCCCATGCTGGTAATTTTTTCGATTCTCGTCGGCTGGTTTGGCGGCGCACTAGTCGCAGAAGCAAATAATCACATTGCCATTCCCTTTCAAGCGTTTTTCACAAATTTGCGCGAAGTTGTGAAACTTAAAGACGTGGCCAACGGCGTGTTCAAAAGTTTTTGTTTCGCACTAATTATTGGGGTTGTTTCGTGTCATCAGGGACTTATGACCATCGGTGGCCCGCGTGGCATTGGCCGTTCCGTGACAAAGGCCGTCGTCAACTCCATCGTCTTGATTGTGATATTTGATTACATTTTAACGCGTATTCTTCTGCAACAATGAGCGACTTT
>JBEKZT010000001.1:0-32511 GCA_049509595.1 Verrucomicrobiota bacterium | reverse complement strand
TGCTTTTTCATAGTGCGAAGCATCGCGAGGCACTCAACCATCTGCTTTACGGCCTCCGCGAGCGCAAGGGTTTTGTGCAGCTTACCGGCGAAGTAGGCGCGGGCAAAACGACCATGTGCCGCGCCATGCTCGAACAACTCGACGACCATTTTTCCACCGCGCTCATTTTGAACCCGGTTTTGAAAGCCGAGGAATTGATGAAAGCCATCGCGACGGAATTCGGGCTAAAAGTCAAAGGTTTCGACCGGTTGGACACCGTCGCCGCAATCAATGAATTTTTGCTCAAACAAGCCGGGCAGGGCAAAGACACGGCGCTGATCATTGACGAAGCTCAGGATTTGACCGACGAGTTGCTCGAACAAGTCCGCCTACTCTCGAACATCGAGACCGACGACCGCAAGTTGCTGCAAATTGTTTTGATGGGGCAGCCGGAATTACGCGACCGCCTGAACAATCCGCGCCTCCGTCAACTACGCCAGCGCATCACCGTGCGTTATCACCTGATGCCGCTGACTTTTTTTGAAATGGGACAATACATCCAGCACCGGCTCGAACTTTGCGGCGCGCGTGGCGTTCCCTATTTTACGCAGCCCGCGCTGTGGCGAATCTACCGTTACAGCCGCGGCGTTCCGCGCCTCATCAACGCCGTCTGCGACAAGGCGTTGCTTGCCGGTTTTGTCCAGCAAACCGATCGCATCACTTTTCACACCATTGGCCGCGCGATTCGCGAATTGGAAGGAAAAATAAACGCATGAGCCTCATCAACGATGCACTCAAACGCGCAAAACAAGCGCAGCAAAAAAATCCCACGCCGTCACAGCCGACACCGCCGCCGCTGTATCGTCCAGTGCAATCTGCACCACCGCACGGCGGGAACGCGTGGTTTCTGCCCGTTATCATTGTTTTGCTCCTTGCGGCTGGGATATTTTGTATCTGCCTCGCACTTTTCAAACATCCGACCGAGATAAATTCCGTTTCGTCGCCGACGACAACGACAAATACCGTCGAAACCGTCGCCAACGCACCAGCAGCCATAAATGCACCGCAAGAAAACGCGACGCCAGACACGAATGCAACCCCAATTTCAAATGTCGTGGCCGCGCCGCAATTGCCGCCACCCAAAGTGCAAGGCATCTTTTTTGACCCAACCCATCCGTGGGCGATTGTCAGCGGCAAAACCGTCTATGTCGGCGATTACGTTCGTGATATGCGCGTCTATGCAATTTCGCAAAACAACATCACGCTTGTCGGTAACGGCGAAACGAACGAATTGTTTCTCGGCGAATAATTTTCCAACTTTCTTCGTGTGCGGCTTCTGAAAACATTTTTTTTAAAATCGCCCGCCGCCGCGCGCGTCGCGCCGTTTATTATTTTTCTTGCGCTGACGTTTTGTCAGGGAAAATTCGGCGCGGTTTCCCCTTACTGGTTTTATCTGGCGAAAACTTTTATCGGTGCCTGGCTGATTTGGGAAATGCGGCCATTCGTTTTGGAGATGCGCTGGGCTGTCAGTTGGGAGGCGATTGCGGTTGGCATTGGGATTTTTGCGCTTTGGGTCGGACTCGATCCGTTTTATCCAAAGTTTGTCAAGGATGGCGCGACGGGAAATCCGCTTGCCGCGTTCAACGGGAATCCTGCGCTCGGCTGGTTTTTCATTGCCGTTCACATTTTGGGAATGACATTCATCGTCCCGTCGCTGGAAGAAGTTTTTTACCGCTCATTTTTTTATCGCTATCTGGCCAGCGTTGATTTTCTGTCCGTGCCGTTGAACCGTTTTTTGCCATTGCCGTTTTTTGCGACCGCCGCTGTTTTTGGTTTTTCGCACCGTGAATGGCTGGCGGGAATTTTGTGCGGCGCGGCTTATCAGTGGCTGGCCATCCGGAAAAATCGTTTGGGCGACGCGATGACCGCGCACGCCATTACCAATTTTCTTCTGGGTGTCTGGATTGTCTGGCAAGGCGCATGGCATTTTTGGTGATGGTAATAATCGCAATTTGACTTTGTGAAATTTTTCACTAGCTTGGTTTCATGTTCGTCCGCATTCGCAAAATTTGTCTCGTCCTCACGCTGACGACAATGCTCGGCGCGCATTGGGCGCTGCTGCAAACTGTCGCGTGGACGACGATGCTCGCGGACAACCTTCAATCGAGTTCGTTTCACGACGCGGTAACAAAAACTTTCGACGGCCAGCATCCCTGCTGCCTCTGCAAAGCCATCGCCGCCGGAAAACAATCGGAAAAGAAGACCGAATTCAATTTGCAAACGCAAAAGCTGGAATTCCCGCCGGCCAAACAAAATTTTGTTTTGACCGCGCCATCGCAGTTTCAACTGTTGCCGCAAGAAAATTCTTCCGCAAAATCTCTTTCGCAAAAACCTCTGCTACAGCCGCCGCGCGGAATCTTCGTTTGATTCAATCGCAGTTTGGTTGCCCGCGCCCTATTGGCGCAGGTAAAAATAATTTCCATTTAACCTTGAGAGCGCCGTTGCGCGTTCTCGTAATTTTGAAATTTGATATGAAAAATAAAAAAAATAATTTAGTAGTGGTAAAAGTTGGTTGTGGTTTGTTGGCAGGAATTCTCGCGCCAAGCGTTGTTCACGCGTGCGCGTGCGGGTGCGGTGTTTTTGACGTGGGCGGCAGTTCAATGATTCCCAATGGCCAGGGCGGAATGGCTTTCCTTCAATATGACTATCAGGACCAAAATCGCAATTGGAGTGGCTTTTCACAGGCGCCAGCAGCCAACAATGGCGACAAGGAAATTGAGACGCACTTCATTACCACCGGTGTCCAATATATGTTCAATAACAACTGGGGTTTTAAGGTTGAAGTGCCTTATGACTACCGCACATTTAAAACCGTTACTGGCAATCCGAACGTTCCACCCGGCACCGTTGCGACCGTAAACTGGGGTGCTCTCGGCGACATCCGGCTGGAAGGCATATACACGGGATTTTTCGCGGATAAGTCCGCTGGCGTGACCTTCGGCCTCAAAATACCAACCGGCGATTACACATACAACAATGCCTATGGTGACGTTGATCGCGACAGCGAAATCGGAACCGGCAGCACGGACATTTTGCTCGGCGGTTTTTATCGCGGCAATATCACGAAAGATGAAAACTGGGACTGGTTCGCGCAGTTCCTATTGGATGTGCCGACGCTGACACAAGCCGGATATCGTCCGGGTGTCGAACTCGATAGTGCCGCCGGGATTGATTACAAGGGATTCTCGGTCGGGCGCGCGCGGATTTCTCCGCTGGCGCAGGTCATCGTTTCCGAACGGACCAGTGACAGTGGCTCCAACGCTTCCGGTGGTTCAAACGATGATCCAGCCGATGGTGTTTCCTCCGGCTACCAGCGTGTGATGCTTTCGCCGGGAATCGAGTTTCACATTCATCCGGTGAAAATTTACGCAGACGCGGAATTTCCCGTCCTTCAACACTTCACCGGCAATCAAATGGCCGCGCCGGTGCTGTTCAAGTTCAGCGTGAGTTACATGTTTTGATTGTTCCTATGTCCAAGGCAGCCAGTTCCAGACAACGCAACGACGAGCGACTGTTTTTCTATGTCGCCACAACTATGTCTTTGGTTTTTGGAACTGGCTTTTGCCTGCTTATCTGGGCATTGAACAATCATGATCAAAACACGGGCGAAGCGGTGGAAAATTCGCCGCCCCGGCTCATCGCGCCAGATCATCCCCGGCAACTGGTCAACTTCTCGCTCACCGACCGCACCGGCCGCACGGTGACGCGGTCGGAATTGGTCGGCAAAATTCTGGTGGTGGATTTTCTATTCACCAGTTGTTCGCTGACGTGTCCCACCGTCAACCACTGCATGGCGCAAATCCAGCAGTTCACTACGAACCAGCCCGATGTCAAACTCGTCTCGCTGACGGTTGACCCGCGTGACGACACGACTGATGTGCTGGCAAAATATGGCGAGCGTTTCGGTGCGGACACCAATCGCTGGTTCTTGCTGACCGGCGACAAAACCACGCTGTATGATTTAATCGGAACAAGTTTTCTCGCGCAGGATTTGGACGATCCGTTCAGTTATATGCCGGGCAATTTTTCGCACACCGAACGTATCGCGTTGGTGGATTCGCACGGCCATCTGCGCGGCTATTTCGACGGATTGAACCCGAACACGGCGGCCGCCATCTTTGAGGAAATCAACCGTTTACGGGAATGATTGGGTTTTCTTCGTCCGTATTCTGTATAGCGGGGCTAAGTGGCCTTGTTCCCGGGGTTCCGGGGTTTAACCAATACAACAGTCAGCAGGGGCAAATTATGGCAAAAAATCATATATTGCGTGATTACGCAAAGAAAACGAACGGCCAACTGGGCGACTTCACGTTGCATGTGGCCGATGCACTCACGGGTAACGCCAACTTCACGACTCCGCCCGTAACCCCGGCGGCGTTGACGACGCAGGGGAACGGCTTCAATGCCGCGGTGTCCGTCTGCGTGGGCAGCACTCCGGCGGATACGTTGAATAAAAACACGCTGCGCGACCAGTTGATTGTCACGCTGGACACGCTGGCGACGTATGTGGAGCTGACGGCGAATAATGATCCGCAGAAAATCATGTCGTCGGGTTTCGGTCTCCACCTCCCGGCAGGTTTATTATTATTGCACGTCGGTAACGCGTCCGGTGTCCGTCTTAAATATCGTGACGGAGGAAATCAATCCGGCGGCATGACAACGAACGCGCCGTTCGAACTGACCTCCACATTCAAACCTGCATAGATGCTGTCGGAGGAAATCACCTCGGCGGGATGCTCCTTTAATTTCTGCATTTGAGCCCGCAGTTCAATAAAATTGTTGAATTTTCGTTCCACAACAATCCGCTCGGCCACGTCCCTGCGCAAACGATTTTCCAGAAGAGCATAGTTTTGATTTGCGTGCTCCAGATTGGTTTCGGTCAAAGCGATTTGCTGCGTGAGGCCAGCCATCTGGTTGGTCAAATCCATGATGCGCTGGTCTAAAGTTTGATTTTCCGAGGCCGACTCCGCGATCTGCAGGTTCAGGTTGGTAATTTGTTCCGCGTCGAGAGCATTGGTGGATTCGGCTTCAATCAACTGGTTTGAAAATGTCAATGACTCAGACTGGCTTTCGTTGAGGCTGTTGGAAAATACGAGAATCGTTCCGTTGCAAGCGGTGATTTGTGACTGCGCCGAGTCCAACCGGTTCGAAAAATCGGCAATCGCACCGGTGTCATTTTCATGCTGTGCATCATCACCTCGTTTAATCACGATCAGAGATATGACCAACGCGGTGCATACGACTGCGAGGGCTATGGATAAATATTTTTTCATGCGGCCAAAGATTTTTCCGTCCCGCGAATCTTGAGAAGTTAATTTTATTTTGGCAAGGTCAATTGATGACTGTATCCCGACAACCGGTTCTTGCGGACGGCCACCATGGCTTCGGCGTCTGCCGTGAAAGAATCCGTCTCAATCCATCGGCTTTTTCCGAATACGTTTGTGCAGTCGTTTGGGAATGGACGGGCTGAAGAATGTGTTTCCCCTGAGAACTTCCCGAATCGCGGTGCAGACATGGTCAGCGGAGGTTTGTTTGATGAGATAGCCCATCGCGCCGGAGTTGACGGCCTCGATGATATACGCTTCATCGCTGTGCGCCGAAAGCATGAGCACTTTGGTGGCGAGTGCGGCCTTGAGAATCTGGCAGGTGGCTTGCAGGCCATTGAGCAACGGCATGGTCACGTCCATCAGCACCAATTTGGGGCGAAGTTTTTTGGCCAGGGCGACCGCCTGATGGCCATCTTTGGCTTCGCCCACGACTTCGAGGTCGTCTTCAAGTTCCAGAATCTTTCTGAATTCTTTCCGCACGACCCCGTTGTCGTCGGCCAGCAGGACAGTGATTCGCTTCATAAATAGTGTTACGTCACAGACATTGGTGCTTAATTGACATCAATGTTGTGTCTGGTCGCCACTCTGTCTATGGGGTGAAGACCCCATAGGAACTATGCAGCGGCGTGTTATCTTAACGGCATGAATATATTATTACTTGTGGTTGTTCTGCTTCTCTTGTTCGGTGGCGGCGGGTTTTACTTTGGCGGTCCTGTCATCGGCGGCAGCGGGCTGGGCCTGATTCTGCTCATATGTCTTGTCATCTATTGCATGGGCGGATTCCGCAGCACGAAAAGTTAACAGGGTAGGGTTACACCCCATAGCCTTTGACCAGCCGATGACGCAATCATGGTTTGTAAAGTAACAAACCAAACAACAATTATACTTATGAAAAAATTCATCCTTTCATGCGTCGTCGCCGCCGCCCTTGTGTCACTCACCGGCTGCTCAACTGCGCCAACCACCACCAGCACGACCACCACCACGACCCCCGCCGTGCCTGCCACTTCGACGACGACCACCACGCAAACACCCGCCAATTAGGGTTCAGGTTTTTGTGAATGAGCGGGATAATTTAAGCTGGTTTCTGGTGTTTGCATTTACTTTCGCAATGCTGGAGTTCCTTTTGTAATAACCCGCCGACGGTTTCAAGTTCAGGCCGCGTGCGACCCGTCGCAGAAGGGTTTGTTGGCTGAACTGCCGCAGCGGCACAAGGTCAGCCGGTTACGAATCTCATAAGTCTTCCCGTCGGCAGAAACGATAGGAACGCCGCCACGCACCCAAATCGGGCCGCCTACTTTTTTCTCGGTGTCTTCAATCAGTCCGAGCGACGGCTCAAATTCCGGCTCGATGGCTTTGCCGGTCGCCTTATCCCAAATCACCAGTCGTCCGGCGGGACAATGAGCGGCTTCGTGTTTTACAATTTCCTGCGCTTCGGGGCTATCCTGCTTGACCAGATTCCAGATTTTGCCCTTTGGGTCGCAGAACCGGGCGAACGCGCACAGGTTCTCTTGATCGGTGAGCAGCATCGTGGGGCCTTCAATGGTCTCGGCTTGTTTCAAGTAGGGTTGATGGCTGGCCGTTTCCGTGCCGTTGAAGCGAACCTTCGCGTGCGTGCCATCGCAGAAGGGTTTGTTGGCGGACTGGCCGCATCGGCAGAGAGCATATTGCGGCTGGGCCGGGTATTTTTTCCCTTCGCGGTATTCAAGTGAATCACCCTCGGCATTGGTGACGATCCACTGCTCGCTCAAAGGCAGGTCGCCGCTGACGAGATAGGGGCCGTTCTTGGTGACTTCAATCTTGGTATGGGCATGTTTCGTTTTCATGGTGTTGGAAAAGCGGTTTCAAGTTTTGCGTAACGCGAGTTTGTTAGTGGACTCGCTCACGCCTATTTACATCATCGGCTTGATAATTCCAAATGCCGCGCCTTGCGGGTCAGACAGAACGGCGATGCGCCCGACGGTCGGCACGTCGAACGGCGGCACGCAAACTTTGCCGCGAAGCTTGCCGGCTTTCTTCACCGTGGCGTCCACGTCGTCAACGAGGATATAGGGAATCCATTGCGCGGGATTGCCGGGCTGGGGACATTTCATCATGCCGCCGATGCCGCCGGGCTTGTCCTTGCCTTTGAAGATAATCGTGTAATCCATGCCTTTGCCGAAAGATTTGGCCTTCCAACCGAGCAGTCCGGAGTAAAATTTTTTGGCCGCAGGCACACTGGTGGTGACGAGTTCGTTCCAGCAGAATTCGCCGGGTTTGGGAAGGTTCGTTTTTTCGCTCATAATCGTTGATGGTTTGAGTTTTTGCGAATCTCGCAAAATGCCGGTGGGATGCAACTCAATTGTTGCAGGCGGTCATCTTCCATAAGCACCGTCAGGAGGAAATAATTGTAGTGGAAGTTTGCCGTGGAGATAAAATCTACACGGTATCAGGCAAGAACCACTCCGAGAACGCGGAACACCAATTTGCGGGTGAAAAGGTCTCTCCATCTTCCCTGCGAGTCACGATAGGCCATGCATTTGAACCCTCCGCATTGGACTTGCACCGGCAAGCCTAAGACGGGCAATTTTCCGTAATTGGACTTCGTAAATCTTTGGGTCTCGTCACTCACGTATCAAGCATACACCGGAAACCGGAAAAGCTTTCATCTTATTTCAAGATGCCGTCACAATACGGGCGCGCGGCACTTTTGGCTGGACGTTGGGAACGGACGGACCCTCGGCCTGTTTGAAATGGATTTTGGAACGCAGCAGCAGCGTGCCGAGACATAAATCAGCCAGTGGCAAAACGACGTTGAAATTTTTGTGCATGTAACGGTGGTGCAGCAGGTGATGGCCGTTGAGCCGGAAGAAAATTCCCGAACGTTCGACGTTGCGTTTCCGCGGCAGGTGCATGCACCAGTGCATGTATTCGTAGGCGCCGTAATACGCGGCGCACGCCAGCGTGGCGCCGCAAATGATTCCCCACTTGCCCGACAACAAAGACGCGAGCACGAAAGGCAGCAAGCCGACCGCGATCAGCACCGGCCCGTTCCACCAGGCCATCGGGATGGTGTATTTGTCTTTTTCATCAATCAAATGATAGGTGTGGTCGGCTTTGAAAATGCGATGGTGAACCAGCGCGTGGCTCTTGAAAGGATAGGTAAAGTTTCCCAGAGGCCGGTGCATGACATAGCGATGCAGCGTCCATTCAAAAAACGAGGCGAAGAAGCCGGCGATGACAAAACCGATGGCCGTCCAAAATAAAAATAAAGTGATCACAATGTAATAATTTGTTTGCGACTCAACGGAGTCTATAGGTAATCCGCGCTTTTGACAAATCATAAGGTGACATTTCCATTCGCACGCGGTCACCGACGGTCAGCCGCACAAAATGTTTGCGCATTTTGCCGGAAAGATGCGCCAGGACTTCATGCTGGTTGTCCAGGGTAACGCGAAACATGGTGCCGGGCAGAACGGTTTGAACCGTTCCTTCCAACTCAATGGGTTGTTCACTGCTCATAAAACTAAAAATGACTTCACGGTTGCCCGGATAAAAATTCAGTAAAGTCACCGTTCACTTCCGCTGTCGAAACGGACTTGGATTAAAACCGTGAAAAACCGTGACGCAACCTACGCGGGCAGCCGCTACTGCCGGCGAATAATTTTGTACCTGGCTTTATTTGCTCTTCCGGACCGTTCCTGACGCTGAATATCAAATCATGACCGAACGAGGTTCAACTAAAGATCCACCACGCTTTGGAAATTTGGCAATCAAATCTAGGTACATAACAAACTACTTGCGAAATCAAGAAACGCAAGAAGTATTGGCACTACCTGAATTTCTTGCGGCTTGCCAATGGCGTTCCCTTCTCGGTATTAACTTGCAATCAACCAAGATGAAAACCGCGCACCAATTGCTCGCCAGCGTCTGCCTCGCGTTGTTCTGGCTCCCGAACGCGGATGCCCAATCAACGAATGACTACCATCAATGGTGGCACGACCGGCCTTATGGCAGACCCTTCAACACCGACGAGACAAACCAGCTTCCACGGATACGAGTGCAAGGAAATAAATTTGTTGATCCGGACGGCAAAACGGTTTTGTTCCGCGGCGTGTCCATTTCCGATCCCGACAAGATCGAACATCAAGGACATTGGAACAAACATCATTTCGAGGAAATGAAGGCCATGGGTGTCACGCTTGTCCGCATCCCAGTCCATCCGATTGCGTGGCGCGAACGCACTCCGCGCGAATATCTAAAGCTCCTTGATCAGGCGGTCGAATGGTGCACCGAACTGGGCATTTACGTTGACATTGACTGGCACAGCATCGGCAATTTGAAAATGGAACTGTTCCAGGACCCGATGTATGACACCACGCAGAAGGAGACGTTTCAATTCTGGCGAACAATCGCGCAACATTTTCAAGGAAACAGCACCGTTGCTTTTTATGAATTGTTCAACGAACCGACGCTTTATCGCGGGCAACTCGGCAGCATGTCCTGGAGCGAATGGAAAAAGCTGAACGAGGACATGATCGGCCTGATTCGCGCGTATGACACCAACACGATTCCGCTCGTGGCGGGACTCGATTGGGCTTACGACCTGACACCGCTGAACATCGAACCGATTCAGGCGGAAGGAATCGGTTACGTGACACATCCCTACGCGAACAAGCGGTCACAACCCTGGGTGCCGAAATGGGAGGAGGATTTTGGGTTCGCCGCCGCCCGTTATCCAATCATCGCGACTGAGATTGGATTTTCCATGCGCAAGGGAACCACTCTCAAAGACGACGATTACGGCCCGCTCATCGTCAAATATCTTGAAAGCAAGGGCATCAGTTGGATGGCGTGGTGTTATGATCCCGAATGGGGGCCGACGCTGTTGCAATCGTGGAATTATGACCTCACCGACTCAGGCGAATTTTTCAAACAGGCCATGCAGAAAAATGAGCAACCGGCCACGGTTCGTTGACTAAACTGGAGATTTAACAACCGAAGTTGAATTGAATTTGCAAATTGACCCGCGCGATTTCGATTGTTAGCTTTCTCGCCCGTTTCCAAACGGTTTTATGCGACACACCATTTCAATTTTGGTCGAGAACAAGTTCGGCGTGCTTACGCGCGTGGCCGGGCTGTTCAGCGGCCGCGGCTACAACATTGACACGCTCAACGTCGGCCCGACGCACGATCCTGACCTTTCGCGCATGACCATCGTCACGACCGGAGACGAGGCGACGCTAGAACAAATCGTCAAGCAGCTCAATAAATTGCCGAATGTGATTAAGGTTCAAAATTTCAGCGCGGGCGAATATGTAGACCGTGAACTCGTGCTGGTGAAAGTCGGCGTGGATTCCAAATCACGCGCCGAGGTGATGCAGATCACGGACATTTTCCGCGCCAAAATCGTGGACGTGCAGCCCAAGTCGCTCACCATCGAAATCACCGGCAACGACAGCAAGGTGGAAAAATTCCTCGACCTGATGAAAACGTTCGGCGTTCAGGAAATCACGCGCACGGGCAAGGCGGCTTTGCCGAGGAAATAAATTTATTAGCGCTGGCTGAATGAAAAAATTCTCCGCTGAAATTCTTGGAACATTTGCGCTCGTGTTTGCAGGCACAGGCGCGATTATCATCAATGAAATCAGCAATGGCTCGATCACCCACGTCGGCATCGCGCTGACGTTCGGGTTAATCGTGCTGGCGATGATTTACACTGTTGGCGATATTTCAGGCGCGCATTTGAATCCCGCCGTGACAATTGGATTTTGGGCGGCGCGAAGAATGTCCGGGCGTGAAGTTTTACCTTACATTGCAAGCCAGTTTGTCGGAGCACTTCTCGCTAGCGGTTTGCTGCGATTTCTTTTTCCAGAAAATAGGTTGCTAGGCGCGACTTTGCCCGCTGGTTCGGAAATGCAATCGTTTGTTCTCGAAGCTGTTCTTACATTTTTTCTGATGCTGACAATTCTCAACGTCTCGACCGGCTCTAATGAAAAAGGAATCACGGCGGGAATCGCCGTCGGCTCGGTGATTGCGCTTGAAGCAATGTTTGCCGGGCCGATTTCCGGCGCGTCCATGAATCCAGCTCGCTCGCTTGCGCCCGCGCTTGTGTCCGGGCATTTCGAGCATTTGTGGATTTACTTGATTGCTCCGCCGCTCGGCGCCCTCGCAGCAATCTTTGCCTGCCGCTGCATCCGCGAAACGGGTTGTTGCTCAAAATTAAAACCTGAAACTGCATCATAAAATTATGAAAAAGAAAAAAGTTCTGTTCGTTTGCATCCATAACAGCGCGCGCAGCCAAATGGCCGAGGCGTTTTTGAATCAAATTTGCAGTGAAGAATTTGAAGCGCATAGCGCGGGACTTGAGCCGGGAAAATTAAATCCCATCGTTGTCGAAGCGATGCAAGAAATCGGCATTGATATTTCTGGCAACCAAACCAAAGCCGTTTTTGATTGCATCAAGTCTGGAGAAATGTTTGCTTGCGTCGTCACCGTTTGCGACGAGGCAAGCGCTGAACGCTGCCCGATTTTTTCCGAAGTCACGACGCAATTACACTGGAGTTTTCCCGACCCGTCAAAATTTCAAGGCACAAGCGAAGAAAAATTGGAACAGACGCGCGAAGTGCGCGACGCCATTAAACAGCAAATTGAAAAGTGGTGTGAAGAAGTTTGTTGCTTGGAAGCGGCTTGAAATTTGCAAACCACAAATTCCTAATTAAAAATAACTTATGTCAAAAGTCTATACCGATAAAGATGCCGATCTCGGCGTGTTGAAAAATAAAACGCTTGCCGTGCTTGGCTTCGGATCGCAAGGCCACGCTCACGCACTTAATCTCAAAGACAGCGGTCTTAAAGTCATCATCGGTCTTTACGAAGGCAGCAAGTCCATTCCGGTCGCGCAGGAAAAAGGATTTGAAGTCGTCACCACTGCCGAAGCCGTCAAGCGCGCGGACGTGATTTTCGTTGCGCTGCCGGACACGAAGCAGCCCGCCGCTTACATAAAAGATATCGAACCAAATCTGGCCAAGGGCAAAACACTTTTGTTCTCGCACGGCTTTGCGATTCATTTCAAGACCATCGTTCCGCCGAAGAATGTGAACATCATCATGGTCGCGCCGAAAGGTCCGGGTCACATCGTCCGCCGCCAATACACCGAAGGCAAGGGCGTGCCGAGCCTTATCGCCGTTTATCAAAACCCCGGCAAGGATGCAAAAAAAATCGCGCTCGCGTGGGCCAAGGGCATCGGTGGCACGCGCGCTGGTGTGTTGGAAACTTCGTTCAAGGAAGAGACCGAGACGGATTTGTTCGGCGAACAAACCGTGCTGTGCGGCGGCGCGAGCGCGCTGGTGCAGGCCGGTTACGAAACGCTCGTCGAGGCCGGTTATCAGCCGGAGATGGCTTATTTCGAGTGCCTGCACGAATTGAAGCTCATCGCGGATTTGATGAACGAAGCGGGCATCAGCGGAATGAGATTTTCAATTTCCGAAACCGCCAAGTGGGGCGACGTGAGCGTCGGCCCAAAGATTATTGATGCGAGTGTGAAGAAACGCATGAAGGCCGCGTTAAAAGACATTCAGTCCGGCAAATTTGCCAAAGGTTGGGTTGCCGAATACAAAGGCGGCTACAAAAAGTACAACGCGCTGCTCAAGAAAGGCGAACAGCACGGCATCGAAAAAGTCGGCGCGCGTCTGCGCGGCCTGATGCCGTGGATGAAAAAGCGGCAGATTAAAGGCACGCAGGCAGCCTATTGATTTGACCGCAACGAAATTTTGGCGGCGGTGTTTGATTCGTGGTATATTTCGATTGTGAGATACATCGGAAAAATTGCGATTTGCCTTGCGGGCGGACTGGCATTGTGTGCGGTTGCGCATGCAGGAAGTGTTGCGCCAAATAATCCGTATGCGCCGATTGTAGTACGGAATGTTTTCGACCTGAATCCACCACAACCGGTTGACCAGACTCCAACTGAACCGCCGCCGAAGATTACGCCCAACGGCATCATGACTATTTTTGGCAGTCCTCAGGCGTTGTTCAAAGCTGCCAGCCCGGCCAAGCCCGGACAACCGGCCAAAGACATTTCCTACATTCTCAGCGAGGGCCAGCGACAGGATGACATTGAAGTCATGCACATTGATGAGAAGGGCGGAATTGTTACTTTCAACAATCATGGCACTGTTCAGGAAATTCCGTTGGTCGCCGCGCCTGCCTTAACCGCACCGGCATCATTTGCGCCAAATCCGGTTCCGGCCATGTTTGCGCCCATGAATGCCGGCAACAATAGCGGCGGAAATTTTGGCGGTCGTTTTGGCAGAAATCGCGGGGGGCAAAATGGGCAAAATAACGGCGGCGGTAATTTTAATGGAGGATATAACGGCTCGAGTTACAATAATTCCTCATCCGGCAATTCAAATTTGCAAAATGTGCCGGCACAACCGCAGATAGACCCGGACACACAAAAGGCAATGATAGTGGCTCAACACCTTCAAGCCCAGCAAGCGGGCGATCCGATATCTCGGATTTATCCGCCCACGGATTTGGATGATGCCGCTGGGATCGTTCCAGAAGGCGGCCCGCCTGCGCCGTAATCTTTGGTTTAACCGCCCAGCGAATTTGGGTCGCCTACGTCTCCTTTGTTGAAATCTACGTATTCTTCCGTCAGATCCGCCGCGTACATCACTGCGTTCGCATGTCCGAGATTCAAATTGATGTGCAAATCAAATTCTTTTGGCGCGACGACGGCGCAAAGTTTTCGGTAGGAAACTTTCGTTGACTGGCCGCGCTTTAAACTCCAAAGAATTTCTTTTGAATTCACGGCACTGTAACCGATGTCCACTTTCTCTTCCACGATTTTTGCCGGCGAATAACCGAGTGCATCAATGATGCGCCCCCAATTGGGGTCGCCGCCGTGCCAGCTTGTCTTGACCAACGCACTGTTCGCCACCGCGCGCGCGGCGGCATCGGCATCCCGAATTGTCTTCGCACCGTTCAGGCGCACTGTCACGACGCGATGAACCCCTTCGCCATCGCGCACAATCATTTTGGCCAGTTCGAGACAGACGTGATTCAAAGCAGCTTGAAAAATTTTGAACTCCGAACTTTTGACTTTGATTTTTTTATTTCCCGCCAAGCCATTCGCCAAAACCAAAACCGTGTCATTCGTACTCATGTCTCCGTCCACGGTGATACGATTGAAACTTTGCGCAACCGCTTCGTTCAGCGCTAGCTGTAAAACGTTCCCGTCAAGCGCCGCATCTGTTGTGATGAAACACAGCATCGTCGCGTGCAGCGGTCTTGTGGGGGGACATTTTCCGTTTGGACTCATTCCGGGTTGAATCATTCCTGCGCCTTTGCAGATCCCGCCGATGCGAACGGTTTTTCCACCCAGATCAAACTCAACTGCAATTTGTTTTGACCGCGTGTCGCTCGTCATAATCGCTTCGGCGGCATGATTCGCATGCTCGACGGAATTTCCGAGAGAGTTTGCGGCTTCGGAAATTCCACGTTTCACATTTTCCATCGGCATTGCGACGCCAATGCGTCCGGTCGAGCCCACCAGTGCGCAGCCGGCGGAAAGATTCAGCACTTTCTCGGCGAGTGAAACCATCGCGCGCGCATCGGCCAGACCTTGCCTGCCCGTGCAAGCGTTTGCATTGCCGGAGTTGACAACGATGGCTTGCGCGGTTCTTTTTTTCACACGTTCGACGCAAACTTTTACCGGCGCGGCGCAAATTTGATTCGTGGTTAACATTCCGGAAACCGTCGCCGGAATTTCCGAAACGATGAGCGCAAGGTCGCGCTTTTTTCCTTTCTGCGAGCCCTTGCCCGTGCCGAGGCGTTTGATGTCGCAGAAAACTCCGCCCGTAAGAAAACCTTTTGGTGCAATGATTGAACCTGAAATTTCTTTTAACAATTTTTTCATTTTGATGCCGCGTACAGAAATTTGCGGACTGCGCCCAAGGTTTTCAAACTTTTACCGCGTTAATTTCCAGCCGCACCATGTGGACGTGGACTTTGCCTTCCCCATCCGGCGGATGTTTTGCAACGTAGCGTTCCGTGACAGCCGCGATGAATTCCTCGCGCAGATTTTCCGGCACGCGCTGCGTGTAAGGCAGCCATGTCGAGCGCAGCCACGCGGCAAAACCGTCGCGGCCATTGTAAGTCGCGTCCTTTGGCGTAAGCTTGACACTACATTGTTTGAAACCAAAGCGCGGTAGCCATTTCTCGTAATTTTCCGGTGAGTAAAAAAAATACGGCGCGGGCATCCGGCGGAAAAATTCGCGCCAGCGTTTCAACCGCATTTCCGGCCGCAAAGCGATAAAAACATCATGGGCATTGCCTTTTCCGCCGCACGAAACAACCAGCCGTCCGCGGGAACGCAAACACGCCGCCGCACCGCGCAAAAATGCTTGATGATCGTCGAGCCAATGCAACGCCGCGTTGGAAAAAACGAAATCAAATTGTCGCGTGAATTTTATTTTTCTCGCGTCCATGACGAGGAACTCCAGGCTTGGAAATTTTTTCGGCGGAAAGGTTTTTTTTGCGAACGCAATCATTTGCGGTGAAGCGTCAACTCCGGTCGTCAGACCGCGCGGCAACGCGCTGGCGATTTCCGCCGTCACTTTGCCGTCGCCGCAGCCGACATCCAAGATTTGTTCGTTGCCGCGCAGATTGAACTGTGCAATGAGTTCACGCGCCCAGGTTTGCTGCACGACGGAATTCGCGGCGTAATCCGCCGCGTTCCATTTCGCAGGTTTAGCAACAGTTGCAGGCACGGCTTAAACTAATCCCGCTGTTTCCGGCCAGCCGCATAAAATATTCATGCTTTGCACGGCCTGGCCGCTCGCGCCTTTGACCAGATTATCTTCCGCGCTCATCACGATGAGCCGTCCGGTGCGTGCGTCGAGCCGCCACGCGATTTCAATCACATTTGTGCCAACAACGTTTTTTGTGTCAGGCAATGATTTGCCTTCCAGCAAACGGACAAACGGTTCGTTGCCGAAGGCCTTTGCATAGCACGCGAAAATTTTTTCGTCGGACAATTTCTTCGTCGGCTCAAGATAAATTGTCGTCAAAATGCCGCGATTGACCGGAATCAAATGCGGCGTGAATTGGATCGTTACCTGCGTTTTAGCCGCAAACGAAAGTTGTTCCTCAATCTCGGACAAATGCCGGTGCTTCGGCACGCCGTAAGGCCGCACGCTTTCGTTGCATTCGACAAAAAGATATTCACCTTCAATTTTGCGGCCTGCGCCGCTGACGCCGCTCAAGGAATCGGCGATGATGCCGGTCGGTTTGATGAGTCCAGCTTTGAGCAGCGGAATCAACGGCAGCAAAATGCTCGTTGGATAACAGCCCGGCGACGCGATAAGTAAGGATTTTTTAATCTCGTCCCGGTAAATTTCCGGTAAACCATAAACAGATTTTTGCAGCAAATCCCGCGCAGGATGGTCATGCGCGTAAAATTCTTTGTAAATCTCCGCGCTCTTGAGCCGGAAATCCGCGCTCAAATCAATGACCACGCAGCCGGCATTGAGAAGCGGCACGGCATATTCGGTGGCAACACCGTGGGGCAACGCCAGAAAAATTACATCCGCCTGCTTCGCCAACACTTCAGCATTCGGCTCGACCAAGCGGAGCATTTTCGATTTCGGATGGCTGGCGAATTTTGGGAAAACTTGCGCGAGCGTTTGCCCGGTATTTTGGCGCGAAGTCACCGCCGCCAATTCCGCATGCGGATGGTCCAACAGCAACTGCACCAAAACTTCGCCGGAGTAACCGGATGCGCCGACAATGGCGACTTTTTTCGATTTCATTTCGACCTTTCTTTTACCGTATTAAGGCATTTCTCAAAACAAAAAAACCCTGCCGGATAAACCAGCAGGGCTTGGAAATTTCCAGTGCGATTAACGTTTCGAGAACTGGAAGCGCTTGCGTGCGCCCGGCTGGCCGTATTTTTTGCGTTCGCGCATACGCGGATCGCGCGTAAGCAAACCTTCCGCCTTCAGCGGCGGACGCAGGTTCGCGTCAAACTGAATCAACGCACGGGCAAGCCCGTGGCGCACGGCGTCGGCCTGACCGTTTGGTCCCCCACCGGCGACATTCACTCGCACATCAAATTTTTCCACTGCGCCAGCTACTGTCAACGGCTGCGTGGCGATGGAACGCTGTGTTTCGAGCGGGAAATAATTTTCAAACGTCCGTCCGTTGACGGTGATCTTGCCGCTGCCGGTCGCAAGACGAATCCGCGCCACGGCGGTTTTGCGGCGTCCCGTTCCGAGATATTCATTAGTGGTTTTGGCCATACGAAAAATTATTTGGCAACGGCGAGCGCAGCAGGCATTTGCGCCGCATGCGGGTGTTTGCCGCCTTTGAACACTTTCAGTTTGGTCAGCAACTGGTCGCCGAGCCGGTTTTTTGGGATCATGCCTTTGACGGCGTGCGTGATGAGTTTTTCGGGATGTTTCGCGCGAACCTGCTCGACGGTGGCGTATTTCTCGCCGCCTTTCCAGCCGGAGTAGGTCATGAACTTTTTGTCCGTTTCCTTTTTGCCGGTGACGCGCACCTTCTCGGCGTTAATGACAACGACAAAGTCACCGGCATCGAGGTGCGGCGTGTAGATGGGTTTGTTTTTGCCGCGCAAAACGTCGGCAACCTGCGCGGCCAACCGGCCAAGTACCGCGCCATCGGCATCAATGACGTGCCACTTGCGTTCATCCAAATTTACTTTTGGCAAATACGTTTTCATCTTAAAACTGAACAAAGGGACATCGAATTTAACAAACGCGCGAACGAAGTCAATAGGACATTTCAGCCGGTAGCGGCATGCTTTCAATAATTTGTGAAACCTTTTCTTGATTTGGCGGCAGCTGTAGCTTAATTATGATTTTCTCATTGAATAAATAACCCGCTATGAACTCCATCAGCGAAAACTTAGCCTCAACCATAATTGAAGTTAAAAAAACGACCGGTCAGGGAATTGAACGTCATTTTCGTTATTGGTCCTGGTGGTTGGTGTTATTTGTCGTCGTCTGGATATCCGGCTATTTCAGCCTGGCGCACGATCCCATCGCCCTGTTCAAACAGCATTGGATTTACATCCCGGTCGGTTTTTGCGGCGCGATTCTCGGAAACATTTCAGCCGTGGGCGGCGGGATCGTTTTCATCCCGGTCATCATATTTATTTTTCATCTGCCACCTGTGACCGCATTGAAAATTGCGCTGGCCAGCCAGTCTTGGGGAATGACTAGCGGTGCCATCGGGTGGATGCAAAAAAGAGTGGTTCCCCTGCGCGCTTTGAAACTCACCGTGCCAGGGCTGCTGATTGGAAGTTCCATCAGCTCACTGGTGATTCATCCCAGCGCGTTGCTGGTCAAACTGCTTTTCGGTCCGGTTTCAATTTTGCTGGGGATCCTGACCATTGTCCTCTCGCGCAGGGCGGCGAAATCAGCAGCGCGCACGGAGATTCCTCCAAACGCGTCGGTTCCGCTTTTCATTATTGCCGTCATCGGCGGACTCATCACCGGCTGGATAGCCATCGGCGAAGGCGAACTCGTTGCCGCGCTCCTGATGCTTGTTTATGGGGTGGATGTCACCATGTGCATCGGCTTGGGGGTGGTATTGCTTTCAATCAATTCTATTTTTCTGACCCTTGTCCATCAATTTCTACTCGGAGGGATACCTTGGAACATCGCCGCTTTTACCGGGTTGGGTTGCGTTTTTGGCGCGCGACTGGCCCCTTTCTTGAGTCGTCATTCCAACCCGATAGTATTGAAGACCATTTTTGCAATCATAGCGATTTGCGATGGAATTCTTTTCATTGTTCAATATGCAATCATTCACCGTGCGCATTGATTGCCCATCGCAGATTAATAGCAAAATTGGATCACTACTTTTCAGCCGCCGAGATAGGCGCTTTTGACCTGAGGATTCTGGCGAAGTGAAGCGGAGTCGCCCGACAACAAAACCTTGCCCGTTTCCAAAACGTAGCCGAAATGGGAAATTTCTAAAGCTAGGTGGGCGTTCTGTTCCACCAGCAAAATTGTGATGCCCTGCTCGCGGTTTATTTCGACAATTTTTTCAAAAATAGTTTTCACCAGCAACGGCGCGAGGCCGAGCGACGGTTCGTCGAGCAAAAGCAATTTCGGCTTGCTCATCAGCGCGCGTCCAATCGCCAGCATTTGCTGTTCGCCGCCGCTCAATGTTCCGGCGATTTGTTTTTCGCGTTCTTTCAATCGCGGGAACAAACTGAAGACGTGTTCGAGTTCGTGCCGGATGATTTTTCGGTCTTTCTGCAAATACGCGCCGAGCAGCAAATTTTCCAGCACGGTCAGGTTCGCAAAAATCATCCGGCCCTCGGGAACGTGCGACAATCCGCGCGCGACGATTTGATGCGGCGGCAGGCCGGCGATGTTTTTGCCGTCGTAAAAAATTTCGCCGGACTTTGGCTTGAGCAGGCCGGAAATCGTCTTGAGCGCCGTCGTCTTGCCCGCGCCGTTCGCGCCGATGAGCGTGACGATTTTTCCGTCCGGCACAGACAACGAGATTCCATGCAGCGCGTTGATTGCGCCGTAGCTGACTTGAAGATTTTTTATTTCTAACATGGGATTTGCCACAGAGACACAGAGACACAGAGAAAAAAAGCCGGAGTTTTCCGAAAATAAATTTCCAGAATTTCCTCTGTGCCTCTGTGTCTCTGTGGCTGACTAAACATTTTTTGGATGTTCTTCTCCTAAATATGCCTCAATCACTTTTGGATTCGCGCGGATTTCGTCAGGTTTTCCCTCGGCGATTTTCACGCCGTAATCCAGAACGGCGATGCGTTCGCAGATGCCCATGACGACTTTCATGTCATGCTCCACCAGCAAAACGGAAATCTGGAATTTGTCCTTGATGAACTGAATGAGCCGCATCAATTCGGTCTTTTCGCTCGCGTTCATGCCGGCGGCGGGTTCGTCGAGCAACAGCAATTTCGGCTTCGTCGCCAGCGCGCGGACGATTTCCAATCGCCGCTGGTCGCCGTAGTTCAAACTTTTCGCCGACGTCTCTCGGAATTTTCCGAGTTGAAAAATTTCCAGGAGTGCCATTACTTCGCCGGCGATTTCTTTTTCGCCGTCGCGGAAGGCGCGTCCGCGCCAGAGCGCGTTGCGGACGCCGCGCGGGCAATGCAAGCGCGCGGCGGTGCGCACATTGTCGAACACCGTCATTGAAGCGAACAGCCGGATGTTTTGAAATGTTCGTGCGATGCCGCGCTTGGCAATCTGGTGCGGCTTGCGACCGACGAGAGATTGGCCGTCAAAAATAATTTCACCGCTGGTCGGCTGATAAACGCCGGTGATCAGATTGAACGCCGTTGTTTTGCCCGCGCCGTTCGGGCCGATCAAACCAACTAATTCGTTCCGCCCGATTTGCAAGTCCAGTTCCGACACCGCCGTCAATCCGCCGAAGCGGATGGTGGCCCTGTCGAGTTGCAAGAGCGTGGACATTTTATTTTGACGGAGATTTTCGCAGGCTGAACAAACCTTGTGGCTGCGTGAGCATCAAAATTATCAGCAACAGCGAATAAATGATCATGCGCACACCGGCAACCCAGCTTAATGGAAATTGCGCGGCAATGCCGGGAATATGTTCAATGTCGGCAATTTTCCGCAATCCTTCCGGCAGCAGCGTCAGCAAAATCGCGGCGATGATGACGCCGATGATGTTGCCGATGCCGCCGAGGATGACCATCACGACGATGGCGATGGATTGCATGAAGCCGAAGCCGCCGGGCGTGATGAATTGTTTCGAGTGCGCGTAAAGTCCGCCCGCGATGCCCGCGAAAAACGCGCCGACGACAAACGCGGTGACTTTGTATTTGGTCGTGCTGACGCCCATCGCCGAGGCCGCGACTTCGTCGTCGCGCACGGCGATGAAGCCGCGTCCGTAAGTGGAATGGATGAGCGCGGTGACGACATAAACCGTCACGGCGGCGAAACCGAACGCCCAGAAAAAATTCGTCCAGCCGTGCATCACGCTCAAACCGCGCGCGCCGCCGACGGATTGCATGTTCTGAAAAACAACGCGGATGATTTCGCCGAGGCCGAGCGTGACAATGGCAAGGTAGTCGCCGCGCAAACGCAGCGTGGGAATTCCCACGAGCAATCCGGCGACCGCCGCGAGCAATCCTCCCGCGAGCAGCGCGCCGAGAAAAACCGCGCCGGACAAAAATGGATTCAGTTCGCCGAATTGGTTTGTGATGACCGCCGCCGTGTAAGCGCCGACGGCCATGAAACCCGCATGCCCGAGCGAAAATTGCCCGGTGTAGCCGTTGATCAAATTCAAACTGACGGCGAGAATGATGTTGATGCCGATGTCGTAGCTGATGAACAGCCAGTAGGAATTGATTTGATTAGCAAACAGCGAAATTAAAAAAAACAACGCAATCGCGCCGAGCAGAAAAGTTTTGGTGTATTTAGATCCCAACGCGATTGCACCAAGCAAAAAACCTTTGATAGATTTAAAATACAGCGCCGCTTTTTCGCGTAAGAAAGTTTTGGCACGATTGAAATTCATACTTTTTCAATTTCCTTTTTGCCGAGCAAGCCGGACGGTTTGACGAGCAAAATCAAAATCAAAATGCCGAACGCAATCGCGTCGCGGTAGGTCGAGGAGATGTAGCCGGCGACGAGCGTTTCGGTGACGCCGATGATGATCCCGCCGAGCGCCGCGCCGGGGAGATTGCCGATGCCGCCGAGCACCGCCGCGACAAATGCCTTCAGCCCCGGCAAAATTCCCATGAGCGGATCAATCGCCGGATAATTCACCGCGAACAAAAGTCCCGCCGCCGCTGCCAGCGCCGAGCCGAGGCCGAACGTGAACGAGATGACGACGTCGGTATTGATGCCCATCAGCGCGGCGGCTTCGGGATTGAACGACAGCGCGCGCATGGCCATGCCGATTTTTGTTTTCAAAACGATGAACCGCAGCGCGAGCAGCAAGATCAAGGTGACGGCGAACACGACGATTTGATTGCTGTTGAGGCTCAAGCCGCCGAGTTGCGTGATGTGATGAGTGGGAAATATTGCGGGGAAACTTTTTGGCGCGGCACCGAACACATGGTCGTTTTGGCAGGTGTATTCGATTAAAAGCGAAACGCCGATGGCGGTGATGAGCACGGTCAATTTCGGACTGCGGCGCAACGGACGATACGCAAGTTTTTCAATCACGATGCCGATGACCGCGCAAATCGCCATCGAAATTCCCATGACCGCGAGTCCGCCGCCGATGGACGGCATCGGCAAAAATGCCGCGACTTTCGGCGCGAGATAAAATCCGGCGAACGCGCCGAGCATGAAAATGTCGCCGTGCGCGAAATTGATGAAACGCAGAATTCCGTAAACCATCGTGTAGCCGAGCGCGATGAGCGCGAGAATCGAGCCGAGCGCGAGGCCGTTGATCAACTGCTGTAAAAATTCAGTCATGCCTCACGGCTGCACTGTTTGCACGTATTGAAATTGTCCGTTTTTGATTTCCAAAATCACGGCGGGCTTGGAGGCGTTGCGGTTCGCGTCCATCGTGATGTTGCCGGTGACGCCGGGAAAATTCTTCGTCGCCGCGAGCGCGTCGCGGACTTTTGCGCCGTCGGTCGTGCCGGCGGTTTTCATCGCGGCGGCCAGGATCATCGCCGAATCGTAGCCGAGCGCGGCCATGGCGTCGGGCGTTTCGTTGTATTTGGCCTTGAACTCCTTCACGAAATTTTGCACGGCGGGCGACGTGTCTTGCGGCGAAAAATGTGTGGAGTAATAGCAGCCTTCCGTCGCCGCGCCGCCGATGGCCACGAGCGCGGGCGATTCCCAGCCGTCGCCGCCGAAAATCGGCACGGTCAGGCCGAGCTGCCGCGCCTGCAAAATGATCAGGCCGACTTCCGTGTAATAACCGGGGACAAAAATGCCGTCGGGATTTTGCGCCTTGATCGCGGTCAACTGCGCGTTGAAATCCTTGTCGCCGCCGCTGTAATTTTGTTCGGCGATGATTTTTCCGCCGCCGTTCGCAAAACTTTCCTTGAAAAATTTTGCAAGGCCGAGCGAATAATCGCTTTTTACATCCGTCAACACCGCGACGTTTTTCAGATGCAGCGTGTTCAGCGAAAAATTCGCCATGACCGTGCCTTGAAACGGATCAATGAAACAGACGCGGAAAATAAAATCGCCGACCTCGGTCACTTTTGGATTCGTGGATGACGGCGAAATCATCGGGATTTTATTTTCCTGGCAGATCGGCGCGGCTTCGAGGGAGCGCGACGACGCGACTTCGCCGAGCATCGCGACGACACCGTCACTCGAAATCAATTTGCGCACGACCGTCGCCGGCTGGCCGGCCTGCGACTGGTCATCTTCGGTGAGTAATTGAATTTGTTTGCCAAGCACGCCGCCCGCCGCGTTTAGGTCGTCAATCGCCAGCGCCGTGCCGTCGTGCGACGACTGCCCGAACGTCGCCTCGCTGCCGGTCATGGACGCGAACTCGCCGATCTTGATGACGTCGCTGTTCGCGGCGGATTCGCCCGGCGGCTTGTTACAGCCGGTGAGAAAAAGTGCAATCGCCGCAACGAAAATTAATTGTCCGCGCCAGATTTTCATAATTGCTCCAAAGGTTTGCATGATGATTTTTGCGCGCCGCCTACGCACTCGCAGGAGGCTAGAAAATTCGCTGCCGACTTTCAACCACGTTTCCGACGCAACAATTCTGGACAAATTGGAAAAAGTAAATAAGGTCGAAACCGGCAATTGAATTAAACCGCTTAAACATCATGGATGATATTCCGCTTAATGCTCGCAGCCTATCTTACCGATGGGATGGGTATGATTACACTTTGCGGATTGACGATGAGCATCTCACGGTCGAGTGGCAATCTCCCGGCGATTCGCGAGTTACAAGAACTCCGTTGCGATATTTGAAGCCCGAACTACCCATCGAGCGATGGGTCTCGTTTCCAGCACGCCAGAGTGGTCGTTTAGGCGTATGCTTACTGGTGGCCGCGGTCATCGTATATTTCTCCGACATTCGGGTACATGTGCCTCTGCTTGCACTGGCTTTATTGTTATTTGGGCTTCCATATATTTATTGGGCCATTCGTGGAAGTTTGCCTTTCACCAAGACTACGATTCGTGGCAAAACGATAGCTATCTTGCATCTATTCCACACTTGGAACGATTTACCCCGCAACGTCGAGCGTTTGAGGAGACATTATTGCGGATGATAAAGAAAGCGAGAGAAGATGACCATGCGGCCTAACCAGTCGCCGGAGTCATCAGCGATTCGCACCAAATAATTCAAGCCAACTTCCTGCACGCAAAATTCATTTGACGGCTTCTAGTTTATTACCTACCGTTCGGTAAGTTTTTATGGCTCAAGCCACGAACAATTCCGAAACGCGGCGGCAGATCCTGCGGGCGGCACTGAAACATTTCGCCAACGGCGGCTACGCGGCCACGTCCGTCCAGCAGATCGTCGGCGATGCAAAAGTCTCCAAGCCGGCGCTGTATTATCATTTCCGCGACAAGGCCGCGCTGTTCGAGGCGCTGGTCAACGAGGCGCACGACGGACGATTTTGTATCGCGCAGGAAGCCGCCGCGCGCGCGAAGGATCTGCCCGGCCAGTTGCGCGAAGTGCTCGTTGCGCTGTTCGATTATTTCCACCACAACCGCGAGCTGACGCGCATCGCATTTTCCACGGCATATGCCGCGCCGGGCGAATTACCACCCGGATTGAATCACCTTGAAAAATGTAAACGCAATCTGGAATTTATCCATTCGCTCATCAAGCGCGCACAGGTGGCAGGCGAACTCGACGACCGTTTTGACAGTTGGGAGCTGGCCTACGGCTTTTACGGCCAGACGAATTTTTACATCACGGCACACTTGCTAATGCCGAATTTTCGCGCGAACCGCAAGGCCGCCGAGCGGGTCGTGGAATTGTTTTTAGTCGGCGCGGGCGCAAAGAAAAAGCGAGGTTCAAAAAAATCATGAAAAAGAAAATATTTATCGCCATTGGCATCGTCGCCGTCATTTTTTTCGGTTTGGCCGCGATCAAGGCGTTGCAAATCCACAAGATGATCGCTTTTGGCAAAACTTTTGTGCCGCCGCCGGACACGGTTTCATCCGCAATAGCGCAAGCGGAAAATTGGCAGGACTCGCTCACCGCCGTTGGCTCGATCAACGCGGCGCAGGGTGTGACAGTCGCACCGGAAGTCGCGGGCACCGTGACGGAGATTGATTTTGAATCCGGCGCGGTGGTGGCGAAGGGCGATTTGCTGGTGCGGCTGGATACGTCGTCGGAAGAAGCTCAGTTAAGCGCGGTTGAAGCACAAGTGGAGCTGGCGAAGCTTAACACCGACCGCACGCGTAAATTGCGCACGGACAACACGGTTTCGCAATCCGAACTGGATTCCGCCGAAGCCACCTTGAAACAGTTTGAAGCCAACGCCGATGAAATCCGCGCGACCATTGAAAAGAAAAACATCCGCGCGCCGTTCGCCGGAAAACTCGGTATCCGGCTTGTAAATCTTGGCGAATATCTGGACGTCGGCAAAGGCATTGTTTCGTTGCAATCGCTCACGCCGGTTTATGCGGATTTCTCCCTGCCGCAGCAAGATCTGGCGCAGTTGAAAACCGGCCTGCCGATACAGGTGACCAGCGACGCTTATCCCGGCCAGACATTCGACGGCACATTGACCGCGATCAATCCCGATCTGGATTCGACGACGCGCAGCGTGACGTTGCAGGCGATGTTTGAAAACGTGAACCAATTGTTACGACCGGGAATGTTTGTGAGCGTGACAGTCGTTTTACCACAGGCGCAACCTGTGCTGGCGGTTCCGGCGACGGCAATTTTGAGCGCGCCGTTTGGCGACTCGGTTTATGTGATCGAGCAATCCACCAACTCCAGCGGCGGACTCGTCGCGCGGCAGCAATTTGTCCGCACGGGAGAATCGCACGGCGATTCGATCAGCGTGCTGACGGGATTGAAGCCCGGCGACAAAGTGGTGAGCGCGGGACTTTTCAAATTGCGCAACGGCGCGCCGGTGACAATCAACAACGACATCGTGCCGCCGACGGTGAAAAATCCGCCGGACAGTTGATTTAATTTCAGGAGCGAATGAAATCCTTCACCGATCTATTTATCCGCCGGCCCGTGCTGGCGATTGTGGTCAACCTCGTGATTCTCATCGCGGGATTTTCCGCCATCCGCTCGCTGACCGTCCGGCAATATCCGCGCAGCGAAAACGCGACCGTCACGATCACGACCGTTTATGTCGGCGCGAGCGCGGACTTGGTGCGCGGTTTCGTGACGCAGCCGCTTGAACGTGCAATCGCTGCGGCGGATGGAATTGAATATCTGCAATCCAGCAGCGCGCTCGGGCTTTCGACGATCACCGCGCGGCTGAAATTAAATTACGACGCGAACAAGGCGCTGTCCGAAATCAATTCCAAAGTAAATCAAGTCCGCAACGATCTGCCGCCCGAAGCCGAAGTCCCGGTCATCAACATCGAGTCCGCCGATTCGCAATTCGCCGGGTGCTATCTGAGTTTCACGTCGGATATTTTGGAGCCGAACCAGATCACGGATTATCTCGTGCGCATCGTGCAGCCGCGCCTGACCGCGCTCGAAGGCGTGCAGCGCGCGGACATTTTGGGCGGACGCACTTTTGCGATGCGCATCTGGTTGAAGCCGGACCGTCTCGCGGCGTTCAACATCAGCCCGAATCAAATTCGCGAGCAGCTTGCGGCGAATAATTTTCTCGCCGCCGTCGGCCACACCAAAGGTTCGCTCATTCAAGTGAACCTGACGGCGAACACGGATTTGCGCTCGGTTGACGAATTTAAAAATCTCGTCATCCGCCGCACTGGCGACAATCTCGTGCGCTTGAGCGACGTGGCCGATATTTCGCTCGGCGCGGAAGATTATGACACGGAAGTGCGCTTCAGCGGCGAGCACGCGGTCTTCATGGGCATCTGGGCGTTGCCGAACGCGAACTCGCTCGACGTCATCAAACGCGTCCGCAAGGAAATGATTTCCATCCAAAAAGATTTGCCGAGCGGCCTGCAGGAGAAAATCGCCTACGACGCGACCAAATACATCAACGACGCAATCCATGAAGTGATCAAGACGCTCATCAAGACGCTGCTGATTGTTTCCATCGTCATTTTTTTATTCCTCGGCTCGCTGCGTTCGGTTTTGATCCCGCTTGTCGCAATTCCCATTTCACTCATCGGCGCCGTTTTCTTGATGCAGGTTTTGGGCTTCACACTGAACTTGCTCACGCTGCTGGCGATTGTCCTTGCGGTTGGTCTCGTCGTGGACGACGCGATTGTCATCGTCGAAAATGTC
Organism: Verrucomicrobiota bacterium; assembly: GCA_049509595.1. Lineage (GTDB taxonomy): Bacteria > Verrucomicrobiota > Verrucomicrobiia > Limisphaerales > UBA11358 > UBA11358. The sequence goes on along the minus strand of JBEKZT010000001.1, from coordinate 4,798 downwards.
GAGCGCCACATTCGCGAAGGACTGACGCCGTTGAACGCTGCGCTGCTCGGCGCGCGCGAACTCGTTGGCCCGATCATCGCGATGACCATTACGCTCGCGGCGGTTTATGCGCCCATCGCGTTTCAAGGCGGCTTGACCGGCTCCTTGTTCCGCGAATTTGCGCTGACGCTTGCTGGCGCGGTTTTCATTTCGGGAATTGTCGCGCTGACGCTTTCACCGTGGCTGTCGTCGCGGCTGCTCGATGCCGGGCGTGAAGATCATGGATTCACCGGCCACATCAATCGTCAGTTCGACCGCGCAAAAAAATTCTACGCGCGCGTGCTGGACATGACGCTTTCGGCGCGTCCGGCGGTTTATGTCATCTGGATCGTGTTGAGTTTGCTCGCATTTGTTTTGTATTCGATGTCGCCCGGCGAACTCGCTCCGGCGGAAGATCAGGGTGTGATTTTCGGAATTGTCGAAGCGGCGGCGGACGCGACGATTGACCAGACTTCGTTTTATGCCGATGCCGTTGGCAAAATGTTCAAGTCCATTCCTGAAACGGACCAGTCGTTTCAACTCACCATGCCCAACAGCGGTTTCGGCGGCATGGTACTCAAGCCGTGGGGCGAACGCAAACGCACCGCCGCGCAGATTGTTCCCGAGGCGCAGGCGATGGTAAACCAAGTCCCCGGCATCCGCCTGTTCATGGTCACGCCGTCGCCGATTCCGGGCGGTGATAATTTTCCAGTGAATTTTGTTTTATCCTCGACCGCCGAGCCGGAGCAGATTTTGCAGTTCGCGACGCAGTTGCAGCAGATGGCTGCGACGAACGGGATGTTCGCCTTCCCGCCGGTCATTGACACGAAGATTGACCAGCCGGAAATGGAACTCGTCATTAACCGCGACAAAGTTGCCGCGCTTGGACTTGATATGCAAACGGTCGGCTCGGATTTGGCCGCCCTCGTCGGCGGAAATTACGTCAACCGCTTCAGCCTCGCTGGTCGTAGCTATAAGGTGATTCCACAATTGAAACGCATCGAGCGCCTGAACCCTGATCAGTTGGAAAATAATTATGTGCAAGGCCCGAATGGCAAACTCATCCCTGTCAGCACGTTCACGCATCTGGAAAAACACACCACGCCGCGTGCGCTCAACCGCTTTCAGCAGCTCAACGCGGTGATGATCAGCGGCGTCGCCATCCGCCCGTTGGATGAAGCGTTGAAATTTTTGGAAACCGAGTCCGCGAAAATTTTGCCGGAAGGTTACAAGATTGATTATACCGGCGAGTCGCGCCAGTTGCGGACGGAAGGAAATAAATTTCTACCCGCGTTCGTGCTGGCGGTCATCATGATTTTTCTCGTGCTGGCGGCGCAGTTCAACAGTTTTCGTGATCCATTCATCATCATCTTCGGCTCGATGCCGCTGGCGATGTTCGGCGCGTTGATTTTTTGCTTCCTGAAAATGCCGAACCCAAATTTGCCGTTCTGGACGAACGGTTGGACAACGACGCTGAATATTTATTCGCAGGTTGGCCTTGTCACGCTGATCGGTCTGGTGACCAAAAACGGAATTCTGATCGTGCAGTTCGCCAACGAACTGCAACGTCAAGGCCGCACCAAACTTCAAGCGGTGCGCGAGGCGGCGCTGCTGCGGCTGCGCCCGATCCTGATGACCAGTGTCGCAACCGTTGCGGGGAATTTCCCACTCATCCTTGTCACCGGCGCGGGTGCGGCGGCGCGCAATTCCATCGGCATCGTGCTCGTCGCGGGCATGACCTTCGGCACGTTTTTCACGTTGCTGGTCATTCCAAGCATCTACATTTTGATCGCCAAGGATCACGCCGGAGAAAAAGCGTTGCCGGCAGAATGAAATTGATTGTCGTATGAGTGAAAATCTAAATCAACCAGCTCCGCCCGCCGCCAGCGGCAACGGCCAGCGGCTGGCGAAATTAAATTCGCCGTTTTTCATTTGGCCGGCGACAATTGTTCTCGCCGTGATTTTGTTCATCGGTCTGGATTATTTTTTTTCCGCGCTGACGCACGAATCCACAGACGACGCATTTATCGCCGGACACATCGTTTCAATTGCGCCACGGATTGAGGGACAGGTTTCCGCCGTTCACGTTTTGGACAACCAACTTGTTCGCTCGAACGATTTGCTAATTGAAATTGATCCGTCGGATTACGCGATAACCGTCGCGCAAAAACAATCGGCGGCAGATTCATCGGACGCGAACGTAAAAACTGTCATCGCGGCGGACGAATTGATGCGCAAAAAAGTCTCGACCGCCGACGCGAGCGAGCGCAAGGCGCAGGCCGACGCCGACGCGAGCGCGGCCAGCGCAAAACTCGCCGCGACAAATTTCGAGCGCGCACAATCTTTGCTGAAGGACAAAACGATTTCGCAGCAGGAATTTGACGCCGCGCAGGCCGCGAATAATTCCGCGCAGGCGAATCTGAATTCCGCGGAGCAAAATGTGGCCGAGGAAAATTCCAAGGTGGACGAATCCCATTCGCAGCTCGCGGCGGCGGAGGCGGAAGTCGGATTGGTCAAGGCGCAATGGGAAGAATCGCTGACGAACGTCGCGGCGGCGGAACTAAATTTGTCCTACACGAAAATTTTCGCGCCGGGTGACGGGCGCGTGACGCGAAAGCAGGTTGAAGTTGGCGATTATCTTCAAGTCGGACAGCAAATCATGTCCATCGTACCGGTGGAAGTCTGGGTTGTGGCGAATTTCAAGGAATCGCAGTTAAAGAAAATGAAGCCCGGCCAGCCCGCACTCGTGGCAATTGACGCGCTCGGCGACCGGAAATTCCGCGCGCACGTGGACAGCGTGCAGGCCGGCAGCGGCGCGGCGTTCAGCCTGCTGCCGCCGGAAAATGCCACGGGCAATTTCGTGAAAGTCGTCCAGCGCGTGCCGGTGAAAATTATTTTCGACGAGCCGTTGCCCGCTGATCACACCATCGGCCCCGGACTTTCCGTGACGCCGAGCGTGCAAGTTAGTTCATTTAATTTCCCCGATTGGGCGATTGCGCTGATCGCAATTGTTTTGGCAATTGTGTTCGCGTTTGTTTTCCAAAAATTTCTGAACCGTAAATCGCCGGCGTAAAAAATTATGGCTGACGCGCCGCAACAGATATGGCATCCGCGCCACAATCCGTGGCTCATTACGCTCACCGTGATGATGGCGGTATTCATGGAGGTGCTGGACACGTCCATCGCCAACATCGCGCTCCCGCACATCGCGGGCAGTTTGTCGGCGACGCCCGAAGAAGCGACATGGGTGCTGACGAGTTATCTCGTGTCGAACGCGATCATTCTGCCGATGACGGGCTGGCTCGGAAATTATTTTGGCCGCAAGCGCGTTTTGATTTCGTGCATCGTGATGTTCACGTTCGCGTCGGCGCTGTGCGGGATGGCGTGGAGTTTGCCGACGCTGGTCATCGCGCGGGTTTTGCAGGGCTTCGGCGGCGGCGCGATGGTGCCAATCGCGCAGGCGATCATGCTCGAAAGTTTTCCGCCGCAAAAACGCGGCGCGGCGATGGCCGTGTTCGCGCAAGGCGTCGTGGTCGCGCCGATTTTGGGCCCGGTGATCGGCGGCTGGATCACGGACAGTTATTCGTGGCGCTGGATTTTTTACATCAACCTGCCGGTGGGAATTCTCGCGGCTTTGATGGCGAAATGGGTGGTCGAAGATCCGCCGTATATCCAGCGCAATAAAAAAGCGGACATTGATTTCATTGGCCTCGGCCTGCTGGCGGTCTGGCTGGCGACGATGCAAATCGTTTTGGACAAAGGTCAGGAAGCCGACTGGTTCGGCGCAGAATGGGTGCGCTGGTTCACGCTGGTTTCCATCGCGGCGTTTTTCGCCTTTGTCGCGAGGGAATTTTCCGTGGAGCATCCGTTGGTGGATTTGCGCGTTTTCAAAAACCGGAATTTCACCGTCGGTTTGATTTTGATGACCTCTCTCGCGGCGATTCTTTACGGCACGACGGCGCAACTGCCTTTGTTTCTGCAAACGCTGATGGGTTATCCCGCCTTGCAAAGTGGTTATGCAATGGCACCACGCGGCGTCGCGGCGTTTTTCACAACGTGGTTCGTCGGTCGGCTCGTCGGAAAAATTAGGATGCGCTGGATGTTAATTTTCGGATTCGTCATGCTGGCGTGGTCGTCATTCATTTTGAGCGACATCAATCTGCAAGTGAGCAAAATCAGCGTCATCTGGCCGAGCGTCATCAACGGCATGGCCATCAGTTTTATTTTCGTGCCGCTGACGACGACGACGATGAGCCAGTTGGCGCAACAGCAAATCGGCAACGCGAGCGGCCTTTACAATCTCATGCGCAACCTCGGCGGCAGCATCGGCATCGCGTTCGTGACGACGATGCTCGCGCGCGGCGCGCAGACGCATCAGGCGCTGATGGTCGGGCATTTGACGGCGAGCGATCCGGCATTCAAGGAACAATTCGCCGCCGCCAAAAGCGTGCTCGGCCATCAAACCGATCCCGTGACCGCGACGCGACAGGCTTACAGCGCCGTGTATTCACTGCTCGACCAGCAGGCGCATCTGTGGGCGTTCGTGGACAATTTTTATCTCTTTGGCCTGCTCGCGCTCGCGGGCATCCCGTTGGTTTTCCTGTTCAAGCGGATTAAAACTGTGCAAAAGTCAGCTGTTGCAGCACATTAGATTTTTCTGGGATTATGCACAAAGCATAAGTGAACGGTTGCAACCGATTGATTGCAACGGTTTAGGAACTTAACGAGATTTCAGGCGGGTTTTGACGGACTTCTTGCGGCTTGTTGGCAGGCGGATTCG